>JBKOYW010000184.1:0-6422 GCA_046744275.1 Actinomycetota bacterium | reverse complement strand
CTGCTGCGTCAGGCTCTCGCGCTCTGGCGCGGGCCTGCGCTCGACGAGTTCGACGAGCCGTTCGCGGCGATCGAGGCCAGGCGGCTGGAGGAGCTGCGCCTGGCATGCCTGGAGGGCCGGATCGAGGCCGAGCTGGCGCTCGGCCGGCACGGCACGCTGGTCGGCGAGCTCGCCGCCCTCGTCGCGCACCATCCGTTGCGCGAGCGGCTGCGGCGCCAGCTCATCCTCGCGCTGTACCGCTCCGGCCGCCAGGTGGAGGCGCTGCGGCAAGGTCCTCGCAAGCTTTCGCCAAGCTGCTGCTGGGACGGTCGCGGTCTCTCCTGCGCAGGGCGAGGCCCCATATCCTCCGATCAAAGGGAGCCGACGTGTTCACCTACGTCTCCCTGCGCGGCCGCCGTGTCCTGCTCGCCTGTGCGGCGTTCGCCACTGCGCTCTTCGCGCTCACCACCGGCGCTCCGGCCGACCCGCCCGCGAGCACCAGCCAGGAGTTCCGCCTGGACCACTTCCTGTGCTATCGCTCCGCGCCCTCGGACTTCGACGCGCGGAACGTGAAGCTCCGTGACCAGTTCGGCCGGTCCAAGGCGCGCGTCCTCAGGCGAACGAACCTGTGCAACCCCGTCGACAAGAACGGCGAGGGCATCCAGGACCGCCGGGCGCACCTCGTCTGTTACACGATCAAGCGCCGGACCCCGTTCCAGCGCCGCGACGTCGCCGTTAGCAACCAGTACGTGCAGGACTACCGGCTGCGCGTGTTCGGGCCGACCCATCTCTGCCTGCCCTCCGCGAAGTCAAAGCGGGAGCCGCGGACGGAACAGGAGATCCCGAAGCTCGACCACTACCAGTGCTACAAGGTGCGGCCGCTCCAGCCCTTCGACGCGCGCGACGTGCGGCTGCGCGACCAGTTCGGCCGGGTGGGCGCGCGCGTCGGGCGCGTGCTGCAGCTGTGCAACCCGGTGAGCAAGAACGGCGGTGAGGTGCGCAATTCGCGCGACCACCTCGTCTGCCACGCGATCGAGCCGAACGAGCCGTTCGATCCGCTGAAGGTCTTCATCACCAACCAGTTCGAGCGCAAGAGCGTGCTCGAGGCGGTGCGGCGCGAGCGCCTCTGCCTGCCTTCCCGCAAGCGCGTGCTCCAACCCGACCTGACGCCGACGATCGTCGGAGCTCCCCAGGTCTCCTGCCCCGGCGGGCAGGGCACGTGCACGACGGTGGTGAGCTTCCGGATCGACAACATCGGCACCGTGGCGGCGGGCGCGTTCGACGTGCTCGTTCGGGCGGATCCCGCCCTCGGCACCACCGGCACCGTCGCGGTGCCCGGCTTGGCCGCGGGCGCGTCCACCGGCCCGCTCTCGATCACGCTCGGCCCGGCGAACAACTGCTTCGACCCGGACTGCACGATCGACGTGCGGGCCGACTCGGGCAACGCGGTGTTCGAGTCCAACGAGACCAACAACACCGACACCGAGACGTTCCGCGGTTAGGCGTCGCGACACGGGGGGCCGGCTGCCGCCGGCCCCCTGGCGCGCCACCTGATCACGCAGCCGGCTCGCCGGTGTAGAAGTCGGTCGTGCGCGCCGCGGCTGCGTGCGCCTCTTGCGCGTCGGTGCCCGCGGCGATGCTGGCCTCGGCCCAGCGCTCGCTGGAGAGCCTGGTGAACTCGCGGCCCTCGTCGGAGAGCTGCCATGCCTCGACGGCCCCGCGCTCGGGCAGGTCGCCTCCGCCGGCGAGGTACAGCGCCAGGCCGAGGAGGCCCTGGTCCCAGCCGATGCCCACGGCGCCCGGGCCGAACTGGGCCCACATCTCGTCGTCGACGTGGGCGATGTGCTCGAGCGCGAACCGCGTGCGGCCGTCGTGCTCGGGCATGAGTCGCAGCTCGACCCATGACGTCTGGCCGCCGTACTCCCACGTTGCGTCCACGCTGTGGGGCGGCTCGCAGCGCTCGATCGTCCCGGACGCGTTGCCCTCGAACGCGTAGCGGCCGCCCGGCCGCAGGTCGCCGGAGATCGGCAGGAACCAGCGGGAGATGCGCTCGGGGTTGGTGCAGGCGTCCCAGAGGTCCTCGGGCGGCGTGTCGTAGACGCGCGAGACCGTGACGGTGCGAGCCTCGCCGGCCTCCAGCGTTCGGCTGCCGACCTGGCGGTCCACGCTGTTGATCTGATGGACCACATCGATCACGGGCTGCTCCTTTCGTCAGGGGTGGCGCGGAGCCGGCGCTGGCGGCGGCCGCGGGCTATCTCGGTGGCGAGCGCGTCCAGGTGGGGTGTCCAGAACGCGCGGAAGTGGTCGAGCCAGGCGTCGACGTCGCGCAGCGGCTCCGGATTCACGGCGTACAGCCGACGGGCGCCCTCGGGGCGCACTGTCGCGAACCCCGCTTCGCGCAGGACGCGCAGGTGCTGGGACACCGCGGGCTGGGAGATCCCGAACTCGGATCGGATGATCTCGGTGATCGCGCCCGACGACCGCTCACCGGTCGCGAGTAGCTCGAGAATGCGTCTGCGGACGGGATCGCCGAGGACGTCGAACGCGTGCACGCGAGCGAGTTTATCATGGTGCGCTTATATAAGTCACCGCTGGTAACGGCGCTTCGCCACGGGACGGGCCTGCTCGGGCCTCACCGCGGCGGTCCAGAACGTGCCGGGACAGTCAGGCCCGTTCGGCTGAAACCGCTTCAGCCGAGTCGTCATCACCCGCACACGAGCCGCTCTGCACGTCGGGATTCGCGGCTCTGTGGCAGAGGGGGAGGGATTCGAACCCTCGGTGCAGGGGTTACCCACACAACGGTCTTCGTGTCCGTCTCGTTGGACCCGAAATACCAGTCGTGGAGCGGAGTGCGAAGTTCGGGGGCGGCCGCTTTACCGGCATCCACCCAGCCGCTTTACCCGGCGGGCGCAGCCTTGCCGCAACGAGATCGCACCGGGTGATCTCACAAGGCCAAGGAGCCCGTCATGACCCGCACATTCCGCATCGCATTGACCGCGCTGACCGCCTGCGCAATCGCCGCCCCCGCCGCCTCGGCCGACGCCCGGCAGGACCTGCGCAATCCCGACCGGCGGACGCCCGCTCCGGTCCACCAGGACCTGCGCAATCCCGACCGACGCACGCCCGCTCCGGCCCATCAGGACCTGCGCAATCCCGACCGACGGACGCCCGCTCCGGTCCCGGCCGACTCGCCCGCCTCCGGCACCGTCGACGACAGCCGCCTGCTCTCCCCGGCGGCCGACGTGCAGACGCCCAGCGGCTTCGCCTGGGGCGACGCGAGCATCGGCGCGGGCATCGGGGCCGCGCTCGTGCTCTCGGTCTCCGGCGCCGCCGTCTCGGTGCGCCGGCACCGGCGCCGTCAGACGGGGACCGCGATCGCCTAGGCGCGGGCCAGCTCGCGCGTCACCCGTGGTGAGAGGCCGAGCGCTGAGAAGCGCTCGGCCGCTCGCCGTTGCAGAGCCTCGTCGGAGCGGACGCGGCCGAGCGCGCGCAGCGCAAACGGCTCGACGTAGCCGCCGAGCTCGAGCGCCCGCTGCGCCTCCTCCTCGACGCGCTCGGCGTCGCCGATCGCGGCCAGCGCGTCGAGGCGCGCGGCGCCGTAGTCGACATCCCAGCTGTCGGCGCCGGGATTCTCGCTCAGGTGGCGCCGCACCCGCTCGCGGTCGCCGACGGCGAGCGCGAGGCGCAGCGCCGCCGGCTCGCGGGCGACGGGGCAGCCCTCCGGCATCAGGTCGAGTGCGTGGCGCTCCAGCCCGCGCGCCGAACGTTCGTCGCCGCGCTCGGCCGCGGCGGCGGCGCACATCAGCAGCGAGCGCCAGTTGAACTGGCACGGGGTGTCCTGGTTCGCGTCGGCGGCGGTCTCCATGCGCGACGGCAGCGTCGCCGGAATGTCACCGGTGAGCGTGGCGACCAGCACGCGCACGGCGACCGCGTGGACCGCGTGGTGGACCGAGAGCGGGGCCGACACCGCGTCGTGCTCGACTGCGAGCCAGCGCGCGCGGCGGACGTCGCCGCGCCGCAGGAAGGCGAAGGCGGCGTGCATGTAGCGACCCGCGATCCGGTCCGGGTCGTCGAGGTGTCCGACGAGCTGCAGGTAGCGCTCAACCCACGCCGTCGCGGCCTTCAGGTCACCGGCCGCGGTGCGCGCGTTCGCGGACACCTCGTAGGCCAGGGACCGCAGCAGGACGTCGCCGAGGCGCTCGCTGAGCTCGACGGCCTCCTCGGCGTCGCGGCCGGCGGTGCGGGGGTCGAGCGAGGCCCGCGCGATCAGCGCGACCGCGCGCGGCGCGGTCCCCTCGCCGGCCAGCTGCAGGGCGCGCGCGACCCAGCTCTCGACCTCCTCCCGCGCCGGCGGGCGCTGCCAGACGTACGGCCGGCTGCCCTCGAGCGCGAGCTTGGCGATCAGCGGGGCCGCTTGCGGGCCGTCGCCGGCGAGCTCGATGGCGCGCTCCATCGCCTCGCGGAACCCTGGTATGTGGAAGCGGTGGTAGTGCGCTTCGGCGACGCGGCGCCAGAGCTCGGCCCGGGCGGGCGCGTCCGGCTGCAGTGCGATCGCCTGCTCGTAGAGCGCCGCGGCCTCCTCCATGGCGTAGCGCCCGTACGCCAGGTCGCCAGCCCGCACCAGGTGGACGACGGCGCGGCGCCGCATCTCCTCGTGCTCGCGCTCGTGCCCCGCCCACACCAGGTCGGCGTCCTCGGCGCGGACGGCGGCCGCATAGTGGTGGGCGAGCAGCGGGGCGTGCTCGTCGCGGTCGCCGCCGAAGCGCTCCAGCCAGCCGGCGAACGCAGCGTGCAGACGCGCCCGGACGCGCCGGGTGAGCGTGCCGTAGGCCACCTCGCGCGTGAGCTGGTGCTTGAAGTCGAACTCGGTCTCGCCGGCGATCGACGAGCCCGGCCGGCGGCGGATGAACTCGCGATCCTCGAGGGCGAGGAAATCGGGATCGGCGTCGCCGACCAGGTCGTACACGGGTCCGCTCCAGAACACGCGCCCGATGACCGACGCCGCCTGTAGCGCAGCCTTGTCGTCAGGCGCCAAGAGATCGATGCGCGACGCGATGACGGCTCGCACGGTGTCGGGGGCGTGCAGCTCGCCGGGCGTCGTGGCCAGCGACCATCCGTCGTCCGCGCGCTGCAGCACGCCCCGGTCGATCAGGGTGGCGAGCAGCTCCTCGACGAAGAACGGGTTGCCCTCCGCACGGCCGACGAGCTCGCTAACTTCCGGCGGCGGCTCCGCCCCCAGCAGCTCGGTCACCATGCGCGCAGCATCCGCAGCCGAGAGCGGCGCGAGCTCGACGGTCGTGGCCGCCCGGCGCGCCCCGCCCCAGCCCGGCCGGCCGGCCAGCAGCTCCGGCCGTGCGGTGGCCAGCACGACCAGCGGACCCCGGACAGAGCTGATGATCCGCTCGAGCAGGTCCAGGAACTCCTCCTCGGCCCAGTGCAGGTCCTCCACCAGGAGCAGCACCGGGCCCCGGCTCGCGAGCTCCTCGACGAAGTCGACCCATGCCTGGTGCAGCCGGTCGCGCGCGCGGCGCGGGGACAGGTCCCCGGCCACCGGCAGACCGACCGACAGCCCGAGGATGGCGCGCCCGCCCAGCTGCGCGAGGAGCGCGTCGGGCCGGTCGCTCTCGCGCACCCCGTAGTGCTGCTTGAGCATCTCCCCCAGCGGCCAGTATGTGATGCCGCGCCCGTAGGGTAGGCAGCGGCCGCTGAGCCGGACCGGCGCGGGCCTGAAGGACCCAGCCAGATCCCACAGCTCCGTCGCCAGCCGCGTCTTGCCCGCGCCCGCCTCGCCGACGATCGTCACCAGGTGCGGGCGGCCGCCGGCGGCGACATCGTCGAAGAGCTCGCGCACGCGCCGCACCTCCTGTTCGCGCCCGACGAACGCCCGACCCAGGCCGCGCACCCCGCGCGGGCGGCTCAACGCGATCTCGCGATACAGCGCCCGGCAGGCGACGCCGAGCGGCTTGCCCTTCGCCTCGACTACGCGCAGCTCCCCGAGCTCGAACGCCCCCTCCACGATCGTCGCCGTTCGGTCGCCCACGAGGATCTCCCCCGATTCGGCCGCCTGTTCGAGCCGCGCGGCGACGTTCACGGCGTCACCCGTCACGAACGACCCACCCTCGTGGGCGCGGCCCACTACGACCTCGCCGGTGTGCACGCCGCAATGCAGCATCAGCTCGCGGTCCGACAGCTCGCGCAGGCGCCGCTGCATAGCCAGCGCCGCATGCAGCGCCCGCTCGGCATGATCCTCGTACGCGACTGGGGCGCCGAACACCGCCATGACGGCATCGCCCACGAACTTCTCGACGGTGCCACCGGCGGCCGCGATCTCCCGCGCCATCGCGTCGTAGAACCGGGTGAGCAGCGCCCGCATGCGCTCCGGGTCCTCGGTGTCGCCCAGCGCCGTCGAGCCCACGAGGTCGGCGAAGAGCACGGTCGCGATC
>JBKOYW010000496.1:0-4544 GCA_046744275.1 Actinomycetota bacterium | reverse complement strand
CTCCGGCGCTGATAAGAAATCCCCGCCCTGCCCTGCCGTCGCGCTCGGCGCGCGTGCACCGCTGGATGACCGAGGCGCGCGAGGCACTGGCCCGCGTGCGCTCCGGCCTGGCCGTGTTCCGCTCGCCGCGCCTCGGTGCCGAGGCCGCGGCGATGCAGCTCGGCGCCTGGGCCCTGCAGTGGGTCTCGTGCTACGTGCTGCTGGCCGCGCTCGGCCTCGATCTCGACCTCGGCGCGGCGGCCGCGGTCCTGTTCGCCGTCAACGTGACCGCGGTGCTGCCGCTGACGCCGTCGAACCTCGGCGTCTTCCAGGCGGCGTGCCTGGCCGTGCTGACCGGCGCCTACGGGATCGACCCCGCGCAGGCGCTCGGCTACGGGATCATCCTGCAGGCGGTCGAGATCGCGACCGCCGTCGTGATGGGTGCGCCCGCCCTGGTCAAGGAGGGCCTCTCCTGGCGCGAGGTGCGCCTGCGCGCGCTGCATACCGCCCCGGTCTCGCTCGGCCCGGTGCCGCGCGAAGCCGAAGCCTGAGCTCGTTCTCCTCAAGCGTCTCGCACGGACCTACACCGCGTGGGCCATCCAGACGTTGGGCTCGAAATAGCGGCCTTGGTCCGCCTCCCGATCGACGTGCAGCGGCGCGAGCCCGCGCGGGAACACGTACGTCCCGGTCTCCGGGAACGCCATCTCCGTCCATTGCTCCCACTCGGACACGGTGCCCGTGATGCGCAGCGACTCGGGCGCGGGCCGCAGGACGCGCCCGCCGACGCGGGCGTGCACCCGCATCCACGGGTCGAACGGCAGCCCGTCGGGGCGCGTCCAGACGGCGTAGCGCTCGATCGGCGTCAGTGGGTACCGCTCCTTGTGGCTCGGGCGGACCGGCGCGATGAGGTGCTCGAACCCGTGCTCGCGGCAGATAGAGGCCATGGTGCGGATCATCACCGGCGCGAGCCCGCGGCCCTGCCAGCGCGGCCGGATCTCGGCGGCCAGCGCCGACGCGGCGTTCGGCGGCTCTGTGAGCGCGACGCCATGCAGCATCACCGCGTCGATCCCGGCCGGGAGGTCCTCGGCAGTCCCATCCCAGCTGCACGGGATCATGTGGCCCTGGGCGACGAGCTCGCCGCCCTCGTCGGCCACCACGAACTGGAACTCCGCGAAGCGCTCGGACAGGACGTGCCAGTGCTCGCCGAGCACCTCGCCGTGGCGGTTGTACTCCGGCCACACCTCGGCGGTGAGCGCGTCCGCGCGCTCGTCGAGGTCCGGCCGCTCGGCGGCGGTGTGGACCGTCAGGCCGTCAGACGCCCGCACAGCCGGTCGAGCTCGTCGTCGCGGGCCGCGATCAGCCGCTCGGCCTCGCGCTCGAGCGCGGCGAGGTTCTCCGGCGTGGCGGCGTCGAGGTCGTCGCTGGCCTCGTCGAGCGGGGTCTGGAAGCGCAGGTAGTTGCCGGTCATCAGCGCCTCGAGCTGGATGTCGACGGCGTCGGCGGTGCCGTCGAAGACGATGTCGAGCGCAGGCCGGATCCACTCGAGCTGACCCCAGTCCTTGACCTTGTCGTACGGCAGGCGCCGCGTGTGCTCGCCGCACCCGAGCGAGACCAGCAGCTCGGGGTCGCCGCCGCAGACGGCGTAGGCGCACATGGCGGGGTTGGTGGCGAACACGCCGCCGTCCACGAGCGTCATGTCGCCCACGCGCGCGGGCTCGAAGTAGCTCGGCGCCGCCGAGCTGGCGTGGGCGGCGTCGACCATCGACATGTCGTCCCGGTTCCGCAGCAGCAGCGCGCGCCGGCGCTCGAGGTCGTACGCGGTGAGCAGGATCGCCGGCTTCGCGTCCGCCAGTCGCGCGGTGCCGAGATGGCGCTTCAGCGATGTGAGCAGCCCGTCGGACTCGTAGCGCTCGTCGAGGTAGCCGTCGGCGGACGTGATCCGCTTGAGCAGCGACCGGCTGAAGATCTCTGGGCCCTCCTCGAGGTAGATGCGCGCGATCCGCGCCGCCGTGAGCGGCTCGGGGCGCGTCAGCGCACAGGCGATGATCGCCCCGGTCGAGGTCCCCGCCACGAGGTCGAACAGCTCGCCGGCCGGACGGCCGCAGCGCCGCTCGATCTCGGCGAGCACGCGTGCCGCGATCAGCCCGCGGATCCCGCCGCCGTCGATCGAGAGGATCTTCATGAGACCCGCGCGGCCTCGAGCGCCGCCTCGGCCTCGGCCACCACGCGGCGCACGATCTCGCCCGCCGGCAGCACCTCGTCGATGAGGCCGGCCGACTGGCCGGCGAACGGCAGGTACTCGTCGCCGCGCCCTGACACCACCGAGTTGCGGATGCGCGGGCCGACCGCGGCGGGATCGATCCACTCCGGATGCTCGCGCAGCTGATCGATCAGCGGCGTGCGCAGCGAGCGCGGCACGACCCGGGAGCCGGGCCGGCTGAAGGGCGGCATGACGCGCTCGTGGTTGACGACCTTGATCGCGTCGGCTGCGTCGGCCTCGACGATCCGGCGCTTCCACTCCTCCGCGATCCCCAGCTCGGCCGAGGCGAGGAACCGGGTTCCCATGCTGACGCCCTGCGCGCCGAGCGCGAGCGCTGCGGCGAGCCCGCGGCCGTCGGCGATGCCGCCCGCGGCGACGACCGGGATCTCGCCCGCGACGTCGACCACCTGCGGGACGAGCACCATCGTCGAGACCGCGCCGCTGTGGCCGCCGGCCTCGCCGCCCTGGGCGATGATCACGTCGGCGCCGGCCGCCACCGCCTCCTCGGCCTCCCGGCGGTCGACGACCTGCTGGATCCACAGGATCCCTGCATCGTGCGCGCGGGCGATGAGGTCGGTCGGCACCGTCATGTGGAACGAGATCGCGCGCGGCATGGCGCCGACCGAGGCGGCGAAGGCGGCCTCGTCGAACGGCCGGTTGGTGTGGTTGATGGCGAACGGCCGGTCGGTCAGCTCGCGCAGCCGCCGCCACTGCGCCTCGAGGTCCGGCACGCTGCGCAGGCCCGTGCCCAGGCTGCCGAGCGCTCCGGCGCCGGAGATCGCCGCCGCCAGCTCGACCTGCTCCCACGGCCCGAACGGCGCGCCGATGATCGGCGCCTCGATGTCCAGCAGCTCGCAGAGCGGCGTGCGGAGCACGCGGTGATCATCGAAGCCCCGCGGGCGTCCGTCAACCGGCGATCGCCGCGGCGTCGCCGACGCGGCTCGGGTCTTTCTCGGTGCCCTTGATCAGCTCGTCCGGCGCCTTGTCCTTCGGGATGAAGCCGGACTTCATGCCGAAGTAGACCGCCTGCGGGTGGTGGGCGACGATCGCGACCGTCGACTGCTCGGGCTCGACCGCGTGCCCGCCCGACAGCGAGAGGCCGATCCGCTCGGCGCCGAGCAGCCGGAACACCTTGGTGTGCTCGGACTGGTCCGGGCACGCGGGGTAGCCCCAGGACCAGCGCCGGCCCTGGTCGGCGGGGATGCCGAGCTCCGAGCGCGCGCGGGCGTGCAGCCACTCGGCCATGCCCTCCGCGGTCTGCACGCCGAGGCCGTGGGTGTAGAGCTGCTCGGCGAACTCGCCCTGGCGCTCGAGCTCCGCCATCAGCTCGGTGACCTTCGGGCCGGCGGTGACCGCCTGGATGGCGACGACGTCGCGCTCGCCGCTCTCCTTGGGCCGGTAGAAGTCGCTCAGGCAGATGCGGTCGTGCCCGGGCTGGCGCGGGAAGACGAGCGTCTCGAGGACGGTGTCGGGGTTCTCAGGGTCGTACAGCTCGAGCGAGTTGCCGACGGCGTTGCACGGGAAGTAGCCGAGCAGCGCCCGCGGCTGCAGGTAATCCTGCTCGCGCCACATGCGCTCCAGACGAGGCTGGAACTCCTCCTGCACGAGCTGCCGCCACTCCTCGCCCTTCTTGCCGCGGCCGCCCCAGTGGAGCTTGTAGAGGACGTGCGTGTCGAGGTGCGGGAACACGTCGTCGAGGTCAACCGGTATCTCCTGAACGCCCCAGAACGGCGGGGTGGGGAGCCGCACGTCGGTGCGGGCGGCCGAGCGCACGGACTCGTCGTCGGTCGGGCCGAGGTCGGGCTCGGGGCCCTTCTCGCGCAGCTTGCGCGCCTCGAGGCGCGTCTTGTCCAGCAGCTCGGAGCGCTTGTCCGGCTCGACGAGCTGGTCCATCACGGCCAGCCCGGCGAAGGCGTCCTTGCAGTAGAAGACGCCGGGGTCGTAGACCTCGTCGGACTCCTGCCCCTTGGGGTACAGGATGCGGCGCCCGAAGTCGCGGTTGATCGCCGCGCCGCCGACCAGCACCGGGTACTGGAGGCCGCGCTCGTGCAGCTCCTGCACGGCGAGCGGCATCTGCTTCGAGGTCGAGACGAGCAGGGCGGAGAGGCCGATCGCGGTCGCCTCGTGTTCCTGCGCGGCGTCGAGGATCGTGCCGATCGGGACCTGCTTGCCGAGGTCGACGACGCGGTAGCCGTTGTTGGTGAGGATCGTGTTGACGAGCGACTTGCCGATGTCGTGCACGTCGCCGAACACGGTCGCCAGCACGACGGTGCCCTTCGTGTAGCCCTCGAGCTTGTCGAGGTAC
>JBKOYW010000186.1:0-15620 GCA_046744275.1 Actinomycetota bacterium | reverse complement strand
AGGTGAGTTCGCGATCGACCCGACCACAGGGAGACGCCTGTACGACACGATCCTGGCGGAAGCGGACCCGGACCTCGTGTTCTTCGGGCTGGACATCTTCTGGGCGTACGTCGGCCAGTCCCGCTTCCCGGGCTTCGACCCGCTCCAGCTCGTCGTGGACCAGCCGCGCCGGTTCCCGCTCTACCACGTCAAGGACGACGTGATGGACGGTGGCCCGACGTTTGGCTGGACGATGACCGACGTCGGCGACGGCCAGATCGACTTCCAGACGTTCTTCACCGTCGCACCCAACAAGGGCTACCGCAGCTACCAGATCGAGCGCGACACCGCCCCCGGCGGAACGGCCGACCCCGGCCGCTCGTTCCGCACAGCGCAGCGCAGCGCAGCGCCGAAAACCTACTGGGGCTGCGCGCAGCCTAGCCCAGGAGGCTGCTAAAGAAGTCGGGTTCGCGCGGCGGCCGGGTGAGATCGCCGCGCGGCATGACTCATCTCAGTCTGAGCGGTCCGGGTGCGGCTTGTACCCGAGCGGCTTGGTGAAGTGGCGGTCCGTGAAGGTCGTCAGCTGGTCGAGGTCGACTCCGTCGCAGGTGAGCCTGAGGGTGGCCGTGAAGGCCGCGAGCGGCTGCGCGTTGCTCGCGCTGCTCGGCGCGACGACTACGCCGATCCCCGCTGCCGCCCACGCTTTGAGCGCGTGCAGGGCGGCCGTGGAGGCGTCACGCCGGTAGGTCACAACGACGGCGTCGTCGTTGTTGATCAGGTGGTCGAGGTCGGCCTGGCTCGGTGCCGGCACGTCGGGCGCGTAGAAGTTCTGGAGCGGGTGGAACCAGCGGCTTGGATCGTCGGCCGAATAGGGGCGCTCGCTGCAGCTCGCCTGCTCGAACCGGCCGACCGGGCTGTGCGCCCGGACCGTCGTCCTCAGCGGTCCGGGCTTGCTCGCGGGCACCGGCTTGCGCTCCAGCGAGGAGTCGTCCTCCCGCGTGATCGCCAGGGCCGCGACCACGAGCAGCACGACGCCGCCGGCGACCAGCGCGACGTTGACCAGCAGCAGGGTGCGGCCCGAGAGGCCCGGAAATCGCAAGCGCGTCCGGTCAGCCCTCCTGGTCGCAGCCCTTCAGGCCCCACCGTCCGCCGGACCACTGGATCCCCTTGAAGATCATGTCCATGGAGTCCTCGTTGGCGAAGGCGGCCGCATCGTGGCCGATGCCCGTGTACCAGACGCGACCCCCGTCGTAGACCTGGCACCACGTGATCGGGTGGTCCTCGCCCATCAGCGTGCCCCAGTTCCGGATGAACGGATGCGGCTGGAAGTTGTACGAGCTCTCGTCGAGCGTCTGCAGCACATGCACGGTGCTGCGCGGATTGGCCCGGAAGTTGTACCACTCGTCCGAGAGGTCCCAGCGGTCCGGGATGTCGTCCGTCGTCGGGTGCTCGCCGTCCTCATTGACAATCGTGGCCTGGAAGCAGGAGCCGGTGTGGCCGACGACATTCGGATCACCCGGGAAGTCGCCGATGCATCCGGGCGAGCCGCCCACCCCTCCGGGGTGATTCGCGAAGCGCGCCTGGTTGCCGAGTAGCTCGCCGTACCACGCGGACTCGTTGCAGCAGTCCGATGCGGCATGGATGCCGGCGTAGCCACCGCCGCCCTCCAGGTAGCGCTCGAACGCCGCCCACTCCTCGGTGGTGAGCAGCGGCGCGTCGCCGCGCACGCCGCCCACCGTGCTCAGCCAGACGACGACGTCGTAGGGCGCGAGCCCCTCGTCGGTGAACCTGGTCGAAGTCTGATCGGCGGTGACCTCGACGCGGTGCCGGTTGCCGTATGCGGTGATCTGCTGGATCGCATACGGAATCGACGCATGCCGGAACCCGGTCGTCTCGTGATAGACGAGCGCCTTCATCGGTTCCGGACTGCCGCCGCCCGCACCGAGGCTCGCCGCAGCCGCCAGCAGGCTCACGCAGAAGAACGCGCTGGTCAAGTACAAGCTCTTACGCATCGGCCCCCTCCTCGCCGGTTGGCCGGTCAGCCGATTTGGCCGAGTACTTGACAAATACTCCCGCACGCGTCCTCTGTCAAGCGACTTGGCGCCGCTCGCGCCGGCTGCTCGCAGTCCGCGTCGACCGTGGCCGCCGCGGAGCCGCTGCGCCCCGCGGTGACGTAGAAAACCAGCGTCGTCTGAGACGCCCGCTCGTTGCGCGGAGGGGGAGCCAGCCTTGAAACCCTCCTTCCGACGCCGCCGCAGGCTCGGCGACCAGCGCGCCGCGCTGAAGTGCCTGGCACCGCCAGATGGTTGCGTAGACGGGTGCTGTGCGGTCTACCGGGCCGAACTCGTTTCCAGCGCGTCGAGGTGAAGACGGATGACGGCGATGATGTGTTCGGGCCGCATCAGGTCGGGCCGCAGGGCGGTGTGCACGGCGAGTCCGTCGGTGAGCGCGTGTAGGCGCTCGGCCTGGAGCGCGATCGCCGTTCCCGCGTTGACCCGACCGGCGGCGGCTAGCGTCTCTATGGCTGAGGCGCAGGCCTGGCGCAGCGCGTCATGGACTGCGTCGTGCTGGACGCGGAGCTCGGGATCGATCAGTGCCCGGGCCGTGAACGCCAGCCAGACCTCGTTCTCGGCGCGCCGCTCGTCGTCGAGCGGAAGCAGCTCGTGGAGCACTCGCTCGACCGCCTCGCGCGGGTCGGCGGCGGAGTCCAGTGCGGCGATGCGGCTCTCGATCCGCTCGACCACCAGTCGCATGGCGAAGGCGAGCAGCTCGGACTGGGTGGCGAAGTAGTGGCGCAGCGCCCCGGGTGACCAGCTCGCCTCCTCGGCGACCGTGCGGACCGAGGCATGGTCGACGCCGTCGCGGCGGATCACCCGCCACACGGCGTGTCCGAGGTCTCGGCGGCGTTGCTCGTGATCGACGACCTTCGGCATATCGCCCCTATTTAGACCGTCCGCTCACGCCGTGGCCGCCGCTGCGGATGGCGAGCGGCACGTCCTGCGTACGCGCGTACGCGAGCGCGTCGGCGACCTGGTCGGGCGTCCGTGGTCGCAGGACGAGCGCCGGCGTGCCACGCCGGAGGTACGTCGAGCGCACCCTCGAGTAGGCGCGGTCGCCGGGCTCGACGGCCTCGACGCCCGGCGGCACGGCGTCGTAGTCGATGCCTGGAAGGCGCTCGGCCAGCGTCGCGCGGCCGCGGACCGGGCCGGTCGGCGTTCCGGCGCTGCGGCGCTCGCGCTCGACCGCAGCGCGGAGCGCGGGGCCGACCTCCTCACCGAACGTCCGGATCGTGCGCGGGTCGTCGGAACCGAGGATCAGCGTGCCGAAGCCGTGCTCGACCACGAAGGGCAGGAGCTGCTCCACCCAGTCGTCGACGGAGGCAGCCACCACGTCGAGGTTCAGCAGTCGCCGGATCTCGCGCGGGTCGCGGCCGGCGGCCACCGCCGCTTCGTCGATCGTCTCGTTCGACCGCGCGATGCCGATCCCGCGCGCGTCGATGTAGGGAAGGCTCGGCAGCCAGCCGTCGGCCACGCGGGCGAGCAGGCGCAGCCCTCGCGGCTTGTACACGCCGACCCAGATCGGGATGTCGTGGGCCGGCTCCGGCCCACGTTTGGCGCCGACGACGCGGTAGTGCTCGCCCTCGACGCGGACGTCGCCGCGCGCGCCGACATCCCAGATCTGGCGCAGGACGTCGATCGCCTCCTCGAGGGCTTCGATGCTCTCGCCGGGCGTGCGGCGCGGACCGCCCATCGCGGCGATGGGCTCCCAGAACCCGCCCGCGCCGATGCCGACGCTGAGGCGCCCGCCGGCGAGCAGGTCGAGGCTGGCGGCGGCGCGCGCGGTGACGGCCGGCTGCCTCAGCGGGAGGTTCAGTACGTCCGGCGCGAGGTGGATGCGATCGGTGGCGGCGGCGACATACGAGAGGAGCGTCCACGTGTCGAGGAACGCGGGCTGGTACGGGTGGTCCTGGAAGGTCACCAGGTCGAGCCCGGACTGCTCGCTGAGCTGTGCGAGCGCGACGACGTCTTGCGGACGCCGGCTCTGCGGGGTGAGGAACGCGCCGAGGCGCACGTCGTGGCCGTAGTCGGGCATGGATCGTGAGGCTGCCGCGCAGCCGTGTGACCGCGCGTCACCCGATCTGCGTGATCTGCACGGCGGCCCTCAGGAGAACGCGCCGACCCCGGTGATGTCGCGTCCCACGATCAGTGCCTGCATCGTCTCGGTGCCCTCGAAGGTGTGAATCACCTCGATGTCGCCCATGTGGCGGTTGACATGGTTCTCGAGCAGGACCCCGTTGCCACCGAGCAGGTCGCGCGCCTCGGCGATCAGCTGGCGCGCCTTGCGCGTGTTGTTGAACTTCGCCAGCCCCGCGATCGTGTCGGTGAGCCGGCCCTCCTCCTCCAGGCGTGCGAGCTGCATGCAGTAGAGCTGCATGCTCGTGACCTCGGCGAGCATCCGCACGAGACGCTCCTGCACGATCTGGAAGCTGCACAGCGGCCGGCCGAACTGCGTGCGCTGCTTGCTGTAGGTCAACGCGGCGTCGTAGGCGGCCACGGCGTGTCCCAACGCGCTCCAGGCGCAGGTGCCGCGCGTCGTCACGAGCACGCGACCGGTGTCCTTGAACGTCTCGGCGCCCGGCAGCCGCCACGCGTCGGGCACGCGCACGCTGTCGAGCCGGATCTCGGCCTGCCAGATCGCGCGGGCCGCCGCCTTGCCGGTGATCGTGACGGCCTCGAAGCCCGGCGTGTCCTTCTCGACGAGAAAGCCCTTCACCTGACCATCCTGGTCCGAGCGCGCCCACACGACGATGACGTCGGCGATCGAGCCGTTGCCGATCCAGCGCTTGGCGCCGTCGAGCACCCAGTCGCCGCCGTCACGGCGCGCGGTCGTCTCGAGCGCGACGGAGTCCGATCCGTGGGCGGGCTCGGTGAGCGCGAACGCTCCGATCGCCTCGAGCCGCGCCATCGCCGGCAGCCAGCGCGTCTTCTGCTGCTCGGAGCCGAGCAGCGCGATCGACTTCATCGCGAGTCCCGACTGCACGCCGAGGAAGGTGCCGAGGCTGCCGTCGCCGCGGTGCAGCTCCATGTTGACGAGGCCGCGCGCGAGCGGGCTCATCCCCGGGCACCCGTAGCCCTGGATGTCCTCACCGTAGAGACCGAGCTCGGCGAGCCGGCGCATCAGCGGCCACGGCAGCTCGGCGGCCTCCCAGTACTCGTTGATGACGGGCAGGACCTCGTTGTCGACGAAGCGGCGCGTCGAGGAGAAGTGCCTCCACTCCTCGTCGCTGAACTGGTCGCGGAGCTGGAAGTAGTCGGTGGCCAGCGCATCACCGAGATGCGCGTACGGCAGGGCGGTCGCGGTCATGACCGGACTCTTGCGCCTCGACGCGGCGACGTCACTCCCCTCGACGGCCGAAGTGCGCCGGGCTCGATTGTGCGGCGCTCACAAGTCCGCGTCGAGGAAGGAGAGGATGGGAGCGATCGCGTTCTCCGGCTCGTCGAGCAGGAAGAGGTGGCCGCCGCCCTCCAGCAGTCATACGCGCGCGTTCGGCAGTCGCGCGGCGAGGATGTGCGCGTTGCCCACCGGCACGCTGGGATCGTCGTCGCCGGCCACGATCAGCGTCGGCGCCGTGATGCGGTGCAGCCACGGCAGGCTCGTCCAGCCGGCGGCCGCATAGAGCTGGTACGCATAGCCGACCACGTCGGGGGGTCGCGCGAGGCGCTGGCCCGCGTGCTCTACAAGCGCGGCCGGATCGCGCGCGGTCCGCCCACCGGCGATGTGCGGAAGGCTGAGCTCGAGCAGCCGGCGGTGGTAGTAGCGGGCGGGTGTGGCCAGCATGAGCGCGGCCAGCGGGCGCGGTGGAACGCCCCCGATGCCGGGTCCGGTCGCGCACAGGACGAGCCGCCGCACCCGGTCCGGCGCGCGGCGGGTGAGCTCCTGCGCGAGGCCGCCGCCGAAGGAGTAGCCGAGCACGTCGGCGCGCTCGAGCGCGAGCTCGTCCATCAGCTCGCCGACGATGTCTGCGAGCGCGCTCATCCGCAGGGGTCGCCGCGGCCGCTGCGAGAGCCCGGTGGCGGGGGCGTCGAAGGCGATCAGCTCGCGGTCGGACACGCGGCGGGCGAACGGCGCCCACATGTCGAGGTTCGCCCCGATCCCGGATCGCGGCGCTCGTCCGTTTAGCGCCCGGCGTGGCGCATGGTATGACCGAGATCGGCGCCGTTGAGGAGCCGGTTCCCGTTCGTGTTTTCCCGATTGCCGGTCCGCACGACCTCGGACGCAGCCCCACGAACGGCTTCGGCGGCGGGCGCGGGCACAGCGGGCAGGACATGTTCGCGGCGTGCGGGACGCCTGTCGTCGCCTCACAGGGCGGGAAGATCCGCAAAGCTGGCTACCACTCCGTCGGCGGCAACTTCGTTGTCCTCACCGAGAAGGAGACCGGCCTCGACGCGGTCTACATGCACCTCGCGAACCGGCCGCGCCTGCGCGCGCGGGAGACGGTGGAGACCGACGAGCGGATCGGCTCCGTGGGCGACACCGGCAACGCGTCGGGTTGCCACCTGCACTTCGAGCTATGGTCGGCGCCGGGCTGGTACGCCGGCGGCGAGCCGTTCGATCCGCTGCCGCGACTTCAGAGGTGGGACATGCGGTCGTAGGCCAAGCCGCGCATGTCCCGCGCCGCTCTAACCCGCTGTCGCCGTGACTACACGGTCCCGATCCTGCTCTCAGGCTCCGCCGTCGAGGCGCCGGGTGAAGAGCGGGAATGGCCACAGCTCGTGGTGTGCGCCGCGGCGAACGTCTCGGATCCGGGTGCGACGCCGCCCGGGCGCGCCGTCACGAGCTTCACGTTCAGCCGTCGCGCGATCGGCGGGCCACTGATCGGCGCCGTGGACGAAGCAGTTCGAGAAGGCGGCCGACCACCGTCTGTCGGACTTCACGCTACCGGCGGCGGTGGCGATGTCGGGTGCAGCCGCCCTCTCCCCGTCGATGGGCAAGCAGACCCGGCCCGCGCTTGGCTTCCTGCTCACGCTCGGCAAGCTGATGTCGATCGTTCCGTTCATGCAGTACCGACTCCCGCCGGACCGCGGACTCATCGCAGCGGGAACAGCTCGCGGAGGCGCGCGACGGCCGGCTCGTCGCTGTGGCGGCCGCGCCAGAGCACGGCAGCGAGCGTCGCGGGGTCGGTGTCGATCGTCGCGTCGGGCTTCGGGGCCGGCCCGCGGGAGATCGCGAGCGTGCCGTCGCCCACGCGCGCGTGGAACCGGTCTTCGCCGAAGCGCAGGTCGTAGCTCTCCGGCCGCCCGGTCGCCGCGGCGGGGTCGAACATCGTCTTGAGCGCCAGCATCGCCGCGTCGGGTCCGAACGTGATGTCGCCGTCCGGCAACGGCGCGCCGGTGCCCCAGCGGCCGAGCTCCAGCAGGACGGGCTCGAGCGCCTGCCCGCGCTCGGTGAGCTCGTAGACCTGCGACGCGGCGGGCGGTGGGAGCCGCCGGCGCTGCAGCAGGCCGGCGTCCTCGAGCTCCCGCAGGCGCTGCGAGAGCACGTCTGGGCCTACCCTCGGGAGCCCCGCGCGCAGGTCTGTGAAGCGCTTCGGCCCCAGAAGGAGCTCGCGGATCACCAGCAGCGCCCAGCGGTCGCCGACCACGTCGAGCGCGCGCGCGATCCCGCAGGCGTCTCCGTAGGTTCGCATCACCACAGAGGTTAGTACGGTTATCCGCCTATGCAGTTGGTTTTTCCAATCGTAGGCTGCACGACATGAGCCAACGCAGCGGTTATAAGCACGGCGTCCCGTGCTGGGTCGACACGTGGCAGGGCGAGGCGGCGACCGGCTTCTACACGGAGCTGTTCGGCTGGGAGGCGGCTCGCGGCGAGTACTCGATGTTCCGGCTCCGGGGGCGCGACGTCGCCGGCCTCGGCGGCGAGCCGGTCGCGCCGGCCGCCTGGACGACGTACATCCAGGTCGACGACGCCGACCGCGCGGCGGCCGCGGTGACGGACGCGGGCGGCAGCCTGGTGCGCGAGCCCTTCGACAGCCTCGACGGCGGCCGCATGGCGATCGCCGCCGACCCGGCGGGCGGCGTGTTCGCCGTCTGGCAGCTCGGGGAGCACAGCGGCGCCGCCGTCGTCAACGAGCCGGGTGCGTGGGCGATGAGCATCCTCTCGACGCCCGACCCCGAGGCCGCGAAGGCGTTCTACGACGCGGTGTTCGGCTGGGAGACCGAGTCGTTCGGGCCGGCGACGCTGTTCCGCCTGCCCGGCTTCGTCGGCGGCGAGCCCCAGCAGCCGGTACCGCGCGACGTCGTGGCGGTGATGATGCACAGCGACGCCGCGGCCTGGACGCCGGACTTCTGGGTCCACGACGCCGACGCGGTCGCGACCCGCGCGGGTGAACTCGGCGGCAGCGTCCTGATGCCGCCGTCGGACACCGGCGTCGGCCGCACCGCCGTGCTCGCCGATCCCGCCGGCGCCGTGTTCTCGGTCAGCAAGGTCGTCTGATCCGCCCTACACCTCCATGTGACGGACCCACTTGACCGTCAGCTCGCGGTCGACGCCCTGCTGACGGCGCCCTCCTCATCGCAGCGACGATCACCGGCCGACGGGTGTGCCCGGCCAGAGGATCAGGATCCCGACTGACGACGTGCTCACCCTAGGCGGCCGGAGCCTTGACAACGCTTCGGCCGTTTACTTAGGCTCGGTTGAGCAGTCGAATCCGACGCGAAGCACCGGACTCGGGCTGTAGACCAGCCGCGCGGCCGAATCGGAGGCCCGATGCGGGTGTTTGTTCTGGCTGAGATTCGGATCTACCGGGAGGGCCTAAGCCAGTTCCTGAGCCGCCAGGAGGGCGTCGAAGTGGTCGGCTCGGGCTCGTCGTGGCCCGCCGCGTCTGCCGCCCTTGCCGAGGCCGGCCCCGACATCGCGCTGGTCGACATGAGGATGCCCGGCAGCCTCGAGGCCGTGGAGACCATGGCGCATCGGGCCTGTGGGCCGCGCGTCGTCGCGCTCGGCGTCGCAGAGCGCGACGACGAGGTCATCGCCTGCGCAGAGGCCGGCGTGTCGGGCTACGTGACCCGCGACGAGTCTCTATCCCACCTCACGCGCGTACTCTTCGGCGTTCTCGAAGGCGCCATCCCGTGCTCGCCGCGGATGGCCGCCGCGCTACTGCAGCGCGTCAGCTCGCTCGCCGCCGAGCGGGCGCCCGCGGGACCGCGCGCGGCGCTGACGAGGCGTGAGACGGAGATCGTCGAGCTGATCGACCGGGGCCTGTCCAACAAGGAGATCGCACGCCGGCTGTGCATCGAGCTCCCGACGGTCAAGAACCACGTCCACAACATCCTCGGCAAGCTGCAGGTTCACCGGCGCGGTGAGGCGGCCGCGCGGGTCCGCGCCCCGCTCATGGCACGAGGAGCGCGCCCGAGGGACTAGTCCCCGCCGAGCCGGTGATCCGGTTCTCGCCGGCGCGGCGCACCCCAGGATTCGGTCCCTGCCGCTGGGCCGAAGTTGAATCCGGCGATCCATTGCCGCCCCCGCGCCGTCTTCCGAGAATTGCGCTCGAGGAATGGCTCTTGCGGCGAAAGCGCATCGTTCTCATCTGCGTCCGGCCCCACCTACTGCGCGAGCTGCTCGCAAGCATCGTCGAGACCGATCCGGGCGTCGAGCTCGCCGGTGACTTCGATGACTGCGTCGATGTGGTTCACACGGCGATCGCCCTGGAGGCGGACTTCGTCGTCTGTGACGCGCACGCCGCGAGCTTCGAGGGGGCAGCCGAGCTGCTCCGCGCGCTGCCCCGCGCGAAGCTGCTCACCGTGCTGGCCGACGGGCGGCAGAGCTTCCTCTATGAGCTGCGGCCGCACAGCATCCCGCTGGGCGAGGCCTGCCCGCAGACGCTCCTGGAGGCCATCCACGGCGTCGTGCCCGCGGCAGGCGGCTGAGGCTCGAGCGATGGCCGACCACACGGCGATCCTGGGCGCGACGCGCAGCCTCCGGCGGCTCCTCGAGGATCACATCACCAGCCATCCGCAGCTGCAGGTCTCGGGGCAGTCGATCCCGATCGACGTGCGCTCGCCCGACCTGCTGACGGGCGGGAACTCGGTCTCGCTGTGGCTCTACCGCGTGTCGCGAGACCCCGACACGCTGAACGCGCCGCCGCGACGGGTGCTGCCGGACCTCGTCGCGCGCAGCCCGGTGCGCGTCGACCTGTATTACCTCGTCACGCCGCACACCGACGACGAGTCGACCGCCCAGACGCTGCTGGGACGCGTTCTCCAGGTCTTCAACGACCACGCCGTGATGGGCGGGGCGGCGCTCCAGGGGCCGCTCGATCCCGCGCGCGACGAGCTGCACATCACGCTCGAGCCGCTCTCGCTGGAGGATCAGACGCGGCTCTGGACCTCGCTCGACCGGCCGTACCGCGTCGGCGTCGCGTACTGCGTGTCGCTGGTCGCGATCGAGTCCGATCACCAGCCGCGGAAGGGCGTGCCGGTGGCCGTGCGCGAGTCGCGCTACGAGCAGATCGTGGGGAGCTGAGGTGGCGACCACGGTCCCCGACGTCACGACCCGCTTCGGAGCCCTCGTGACGGGAACGGTGCGCGACGCGGTCACGCTCCGGCCGCTCCGCCGGCCGTTCTCGGTGCGGACCGATAGGACGGAGCTCGGGGTGCGCACCACGCGACCGGCGCTCTACGCCGTCATGGGCGATCCGGAACGAGCGTTCCCGCGGCTTCAGCAGCAGCCGTACCAGCTCACCGTGACGGCGTCGGCCGCCGCGTACAGGCCGGACACCGTCACCGTGCCCCTGCCGAAGCAGTCCTCGCTGCCGGTGGGGGGCCACGACCTGCGGCTCATGCCGCTGCCGGTGCGTATCCAGGGCCGCGTGGTCAAGAGCCTCAAGTCGCCCGACCCGGTGGCCGACGCGGCGGTCGCCCTGAGCGATGCCGCGGGGCTCGCCGTCGTCGCGCTGCGCACACCGCTGCACTTCGACATGCCGGCCGGCGCGACGGTCCGGGCGGTCACGGTCAGCGCGGCAGCCGGCGCGACGACACTCAACCGCCAAGCTCGCGCCGGGACGCGCGTGCTCGCGTTGACCGCCGTCGGCGCGATCGGCCCTGGAACACAGCTCTGCCTGGACTGGAGCCGCCGGACCGAGTTCGTCGAGGTCACCGCCTCCGGTCCCGGCGCCGGCGAGGTCACCGTCGCACAGACGCTCTGCCGGACCTACGCGCCGCTCGGTCCGCTGGTGCAGCCGGTAACGCTCGCGGCCGCGCCGGGCCCGGCGGACAGCCTCGTGCGCGCCCGCCCGGCCGGGGAGTCCCTGCTGGAGCTCCACGCCGCGCTCTCGGCCGAGGTCGTCGAGATCGCGGCGCCCGGCGGCCCGGTCGACCGGGCGGCCGTGGGCGCCGTGTCGGGGCCCGACGGCTACTTCGCGCTCGACGGGCTGGCAGGCCTGGAGGCGGTCGACCTCGCGGCGACGGCGCCCGCAGCCCCCGCATCCGGTCCCGGGCAGCGCGTGGTCCTCGCGGAGGCGGCCACCACGGACGTGGCGCTGAGGACCTCATGAGAGAAGGAGCCTGCGATGCCTGAATACCTCGCGCCCGGCGTCTACATCGAGGAGGTCGAGGGCAGCCAGCCGATCGAGGGCGTCAGCACGAGCACGTCGGGCATGGTCGGCGTCGCCGAGCGCGGACCGGTCAACGTGCCGATGCTCGTCACCAGCTTCGCGGACTACCAGCGGACGTTCGGGGGCTACCTGAACCCCGACCTCTATCCCGACCGGTGGTACCTGCCGCACGCCGTCGAGGGCTTCTTCCAGAACGGAGGCAAGCGCCTGTTCGTCACGCGTGTCGCGGCCGACCAGACCCCGAACAGGGCAACCGCGGCGACGCTGAGGCTCTTCGGCCGCGACGAGCTGACCGCCGTCTCGGACACGCGCCTGGCCGCGGTGGTGCGCCCGGGCCACTCGATCCTCCTCGTCGAGAACCCCGGCGGCCTCGCCGCGGGCGAGTGGCTGCGCGTCGGCGACGGCACGACAGCCGAGTATCTGCGGCTGGCGCCGAGCGGCGCCGTCATCTCCTCGCTGGCCTCGACGAGCGCGAACGAGCGCATCCGCGGCGTGCGCGCACCGCTCTACGCCGATCGCGCGGCGGCGACGGCGGTGGAGAGCTTCAAGCTCAAGGACGCGTCGCCCGCGGTCGTCACCCAGCTCACCCGCGCGACGACGGCGGGCGCAACCCAGCTTCCGGTCCAGTCCAGGAGCGGGATCGCCGCCGACACACTGTTGCGCGTCGGCGGCTCGGGCAATCCCGAGTACGTCGTCGCGGAGGACACGCCGGCGGCGGAGACGGCCGTCCGGCTCCGCGGGCCGCTCGCGCGCGCCTACCCGGCGAACGCCGAGGTCCGCGTGGTCGTCGAGGACGGCGCCCGCGTCGGCGCGTCGATGCTGTCGCAGCCCGCGGCCGCCGGTGACGCGCTCGTCGCGCTCGACAAGGCCAGCGATCTCGGGAGCCCGTTCGACGCCGTCCGCATCGGCGGCACGGCCGCGCAGAGGGGCGAGTACCACCGCCTGGACCTGGTGCGCGCGCTGCGGCTGAGGACCCCACTCTCCGGCGGCCACGCGCCGATGGAGCCCGTGCACGTCGTCGCCGACGCAGCGGCGCCCAACGCCTACAGCGCCAAGCTCGCGCCGCCGGCCGGCGGCACGACGGTGCCCGTGGGCACGACCGACGTGATCGTCGACACCGCACCCCCGGCGGCCGTCACCCCGGGCAGCCTCCTGAAGATCGGCGCCGGGGCGCAGGCCGAGTACGTGGTGCTGAAGACCGCGTCGGGAACGACGCTCACGCTCGCCGCTCCGACCGCCCGGCCGCACGCCAAGGACGAGCCGGTCGTCCTCCAGGCCCAGGCGAGCGTCGCGAGCGCGCTCCTGCAAGGCGCCGACGCCGGCGAGACCCTGCTGCTGACGGCCGACGTCGCGAACTTCACGACCACCTTCGCGGCGGGCGCCGTCGTCGAGGTGGGCGACGCGGCCGCGGGAACGGCCGAGTACGCGGCGGCCGATCCGGTCGCGCCCGCCGCCCTGGTGCTGAACGTGAACCCCGGCGGCACGCCGCCGGGCCGGCCGATCGTCGCCGCCCATCACCGCGGAGAGCCGGCCGGCGAGCGCACGGCCGTGCTCGCCGTGACGGCGCTCGACCCCGGCCCCTGGGGCAACGAGCTGCGCGTGATCGCAGACCGCGACGCCCCGCTGCTCGAGACCACGGTGACGGCCAGCACCGCGTCCGGGCTCCCGGTGCCGCTCGGGTCGGCCGTGGGCCTCGAGCCCGGGACGATCCTCGACATCGGCTACCAGCCGGCCACGGCGACCGCGCCCGAGCAGCAGGGCACGCTGGCCAAGGTCGAGAGCGTGAGCGGGAACGCCGTCGTCGTCGCGCCGCCGCTCGCGGTGACCGCGGGGATGCTCGTCCGCACGCGCGCCTTCAAGCTCACGATCGAGTGGGTCAAGGGCGATCAGGTCGTGGCCGGCGAGACGTTCCGCGGGCTTTCGCTCGACAGCCGCCACAGCCGCTACGCGGTGCGGATCCTCGGCGACGCCGCCGGGCCGCCGCGACCGTCGGACCGCCGGCCGGAGGGCGAGTCGGCGCTCGTGCGCGTCCAGGACCCGGGCGCCGCGACCGCGCAGACGACGATCCGGCTCGGCCCCGACGTGCTGCTGGAGCCGAACCCGCTCGGCCAGCTCGTGGCCGTGGGACGCTTCCTGACCGGCGGCTCCGACCCGGTCGCGGGAATCGACCGGAGCCTCACCTACATCGGCCAGGACGACGTCGACCCGCTCAGGCGCACGGGTCTCTACACGCTCAAGAACGAGCCGCGGATCAGCATCGTCGCGGTCCCGGGCCGCACCGAGCAGGACGTCCAGCAGACGCTGATCATGCACTGCGAGGAGATGCGCTACCGCTTCGCGGTGCTCGACTCGGTGCCCGGAACCGGGACGACCGGCGCGAGCCTCGGCGAGGTCCAGGCGCAGCGCACGCGCTACGACACCAAGTACGCGGCGATCTACTACCCGTGGCTCACGATCGCCGACCGGTTCCCGGACAACCCGGCGCTGCGGCTGCAGGTCGCGATCCCGCCGAGCGGCCACATCATGGGCATCTACGCCGCCACGGACGTCCGCCGCGGCGTGCACAAGGCGCCCGCGAACTCCGTGATCGCCGGGATCCTCGGCCTGCAGCGCAAGCTCAACAAGTCCGAGCACGACCTGCTGAACCCGTCGCCGGTGAACGTCAACGTGCTGCGGGACTTCAGCGAGGAGGGGCGCGGCCTGCGCGTCTACGGCGCGCGCGTCGCGGGCAGCAACACGGCCTGGAAGTACGTCAACGTGCGGCGCCTCTTCAACTTCATCGAGGCGTCGCTCGACCAGGGCCTGCAATGGGTCGTCTTCGAGCCCAACGACGCCAGGCTGTGGGCGCAGGTCCGCCAGACCGTGACGAACTTCCTCACGCGCGTGTGGCGAGACGGCGCGCTGATGGGATCGGTGCCGGAGGAGGGCTTCTTCGTCAAGTGCGACGAGACGACGATGACGCCCGACGACCTCGACATCGGGAAGCTGGTCGTGGTGATCGGGATCGCACCGGTCAAGCCGGCGGAGTTCGTGATCATCCGCATCGGCCAGTACCCCGGCGGCTCCGAGGTGCAGGAGCTCTAGGAGAAGGGATGGGCCATGTCTGAGACCGGCACGCGCGAGGACCCTTGGCGCGGATTCAACTTCCGGGTGGAGATCGAGCGCGCGCCCGTCGCCGGCTTCCGCGAGTGCACCGGGCTGAGCGCGACGGTCGAGGTCACCGAGTACCGCGAGGGCAATGACATCGAGCTGCATCCGCGCAAGCTCACGGCCCTGCGCCGCTTCGCGAACATCGTGCTTCGGCGGGGGTTCACGACCGACCAGTCGCTCTACAACTGGTACCGCGCGCTGCTCGTGGGCACCGAAGACCGGCGCGACGGCGCGATCGTCCTCATGGACGAGCAACGCGAGGACGTGATGCGCTGGAAGTTCACGAACGGGTGGATCACGCGCTGGGCGGGTCCCGCGTTCAACGCCACCGCGAACGACGTCCTGATCGAGGAGCTCGAGCTCGCCGTCGAGCGCGTCGAGGCCGAGTGGGAGTAGGCGGCCGTGGAGCTCGTCACCCCCGGCGTCTCGTTCGAGCGGGTCCGCCCGGGCCCGCGCCGGATCGGTCCGCTGCGGACCGACGTGGCGGCGTTCGTCGGCGTCGCAGAGCGCGGGCCGGTCGGCGCGCCGGTCGCCGTGGGGTCGTGGGAGGAGTTCGCCGGCGTCTTCGGCGGGTTCGTCGGATGGGGCCTGGTCGCCTACTCCGTCAAGGCGTTCTTCGAGAACGGCGGCCGCCGCTGCCACGTCGTGCGCGTCGCGACGCGGTCTCGCTCCACGCGCACGCGCGGGGCCGCCGCCCAGCCGCCCGACGGCGCGAGCTCGCTGGTCGAGTCGGTCGACGGGTTCGCTCCCGGCGCGGCCGTCACCGTACGCGCGGGAGCCGACGCCGCCACCGTCGGGCTCGGCCGCGTCGACACGGGCAACCGCGCGCTCGTCTGGGAGCGGCCGCTCGACGCCGCATTCCGCGGCCGCGACCTCGAGC
>JBKOYW010000482.1:0-3995 GCA_046744275.1 Actinomycetota bacterium | reverse complement strand
TGGGAGGCCGCGAAGGCGCGGCTGACCCACGCCCGATCACAGCGCCGGTGAACTCCCCCGGGCTCCGCCGGCGGCCCGCGCCCGCCGCCCCGCAGGGTTCCGCACGCGCCGCCATTGCGCGCGGTTCGACCCGTTCCACCGACGGATCCCACGTTCGCATCGCGCCGCTGCGATCTTCCCGTCGACGGCTTGACAGTCGCGGCCCTGGCTGCGACGCAGATCTGCCGGGCGGCGTCAGTCTCCTCGACCTCGGCGACGTGCACGCGCCGTGCTCGCTGGCGATCGGGGCCAGGAGAAAGCTCCGCCCATCCGAGGCGCGTTTCGTTGATCGACTCGAGCCGTGCGTGAATACAGCGGAGTCTGGAAGGCTCTCGGCCACCGGGACGGCTGTGGTTTGCCGCCGTCAACGGGGTTTCGGCCCGTCGGCTCTCATGATCCTCGGACTGCTTCTCGCACTGGTCTCGGCGCTGGCCACCAACGTCGCCTTCCTGCTCAAGCACCGGGGGGCGGTGCATGCCCCGCCGATCCGAGTGCGGCACCCGCTTGGCAGCGCGGCCGGTCTGTTCCGTTCCCGGTGGTTCGCGATCGGCTGGGTGGTCGCCGTCGTGGCCTGGCTGCTGCACGTCGGCGCGCTGAGCCTGGCGCCGCTGTCGATCGTGCAGGCGGTGATGTCGGGCGGCATCGTGTTCCTGGCCGTGCTCGGCGAGCGCTACTTCGGCTTTCGCCTCGGACGGTGGCAGTGGGTCGGCGTGACCATCACCGCGGCCGGTCTGGCGGTGATCGGAGTCACCGGCGGCGGCGCCGCGAGGCCGCAGCGATCATCGCTGGCGGCGATGATCGCCGTCGAGGGCGCGATCGTCGCCGTCGCCGCCACGGTCCTACGACGCAGGAGGGCGACGCAGCGACGCTCGGAGAACGACTGGGCGACGAAGACCCCGGCTTCGAGGCCGCCGAAGCGCAACCCTCGACCGGCTGCTGAACACACTGTCTGAGCGCGACCAGCTCGTGCTGCGCCTGCGCTTCCGCGAGGATCTCACCCAGACCGAGATCGCCCAACGCATCGGCTGCTCACAGATGCACGTGACGGCATCCACCTCCGCTATCAACAGCGCGGCACTCGCGAAGTCGCCGCCCACCGCGGCGGCCTGACCGCACACGTTGTCGGCGACGGTCAGGACCTCTAGCGCCCCGAGCTCGCGGGCGAGTCGAACCGCGCGCATGCCGATTTCGAGACAGCGGTCGTAGTCCCACAGGTAGTTCGCCGCCCGCGACGCCAGCCAACCCCACCGGAGCATCTCCTCCCGGGCGACCTCAGTGGTCGCGAACGCAGCGACCGCGCGCCGTAGCACGGGCGCTGCGGCGGGGCGCCCGTCGGTGAGGACCAGCGCGAAGCCGTCGAGCAGCAGATCGCACGCAAGCGGAGGATCCGCCGGCGGCGCAGTCGCCACGGCGCGAGAGACGTCACGTAGGCTGCTGCCGGCAGTTGCCAGCCGGCCGACGCCCAGGGCTGCGCTCCACGCATCGAGATACGTGTTGCGCGAGAGGCGCAGGTCGAGCGTCTCGAGCTTCCTGGCAGCCTGGAGCAGCAGCGGTGGAGCGTCGTTGCCGCGGTTCTGGGCAAACGCGATCCCGGGCCTGGAGCAGATTCACGCGGGCTCGCCCGAGCTCGTCGAGCGGTCCGGCCTCAGCGGCCGCCAGTAGCCCACGAGCCACATCGAACGTGCCCGCCTGCAGGCTGGCCTGGGCGGCCGCCAGGGCTCTGTCCGCCCGTCGACTCGCGTCGCCGGTAAGTGCTACGGCGCGTTGCAGAAATGCGGCTGCGGCGGCGAGACCGCCGCGCGCTTGCGCGCGCTCCGCCGAACGCTCGAGCTCCACGGCGACCTGTTCGTCAGGTCCGGCCGCGGCCGCGGCGAGATGCCACGCGCGGCGATCCGGGTCGGCCTTCGGATCGGTCGCCTCCGCCAAGGCGCGATGGACGTCCCGGCGTTCGTGCGCTGGCGCCGAGCGGTAGACGGCGGAGCGTGCCAGGGGGTGACAGAACCGCACGCGCTCGTCGATCTTCAGCAGGGCGGCCGCCTCTGCCTCTTCCGCGGCCGCCGGCGCGATCCCGAGCCGCTCGGCCGCGCGCCAGAGCAGCAGCGGATCGCCGATCGGCTCCGCCGCCGCAAGCAGCACCAACCGCCGTGCCTCGTCGGCGAACGGCTCCAGTTGTCGGAGGTAGCTCGCCTCGATCCGTCCCGGGACACCCTGCCCGCCCAGCAGGCCGAAACCGCCCGTCAACTCGGTCGCCGTCAACCCGCGCGGCAGCTCCAGCAACGCCAGCGGATTCCCGCGCGTCTCGGCGATGATCCGGTCACGCACCTGCGCATCCAGCTGGAATCGCACTGCCGAGCTCAGCAGCGCGCGGGCATCGCCATTGCGCACGCCGTGCACGTGCAGCTCGGAGACGTGCTGGAGCGCCTCGACCGGCTCGCGTGCGGCGAACACGATCCCGACCGGGTCGGCCAGCAGGCGACGGGCGACGAAGGCCAGCGTCAGCGCCGACGCCCGATCGAGCCACTGTGCGTCATCGACCACACACAGCAGCGGACGCTCCTCGGCCACCTCCGAGAACAAACTCAACACCGCCAACCCGACCAGAAACCGATCCGGGGCGGCGCCGGCGCTGAGCCCGAACACGATCTCCAGCGCCTGACGCTGCGGCGCCGGAAGCCGCTCGAGCCGATCGAGCCTCGGCCCGCACAACTGATGCAAGCTGGCGAAGGCCAGCTCCATCTCGGACTCCACCCCCACCGCCCGCGCAGCGGTCACGTCCGACGCGGACCCGACCAGGTACTTCAACAACGCCGTCTTGCCGATCCCCGCCTCGCCCCGCAACACCAACGACCGACTCTGACCCCGACGGACGTCCTCGACCAATCCGTCCAGCACCGCGCACTCGTCCGCCCGCCCGAGCAGACTCACGCCCACCCCAATCCGCGAAACCCGCTCTGCATCGCGTGCAAGAGCACAGACAACCCTCCCAAGATCGACTGCGGGTGGCTAGTCGAGCGGCAGCTTCCGGCGGTTCGTCTCACGGCGACCGCGCGCACGCGTACCACGCCCCCGGAGCCATAGCACCTTGAGCAGCCCCGCCTGGGACCTGGCCGCGAGGCGGGAGGACGAGGTGGGCCCTGCGCCACCTTGTTGTTCAGGAGTGGCACCGGCGACGGGCGCCGCCCGCCTCGCGATGGACACGGCGCTGATCGGGGGCGAGTCGCGCCCGCCGAGGAGCGAACTCAGCACGCTCCACCGCAAGCGTGGGATCAGGGGGACAGGACCAGGGAGTAGACCAGGGCCTCCACGGGCGCGACGGGCAGACAAGACGAGCAGGCTCGGTGGCGTCACCAAGACCACACGCCGTGAGGACTTGAAAGGAGATCCTATGAGCTCATCGCCCACCCCACTTTCCAATCCGGAAGGCCGCGGCACGTGATCACCGACGACATCCGCGGAGCACAGGCCGCCCGTGTCGCTCTCGATAACGCACGCGGCGGCCGTGGGCGTGTCGGACCGGGGGGGCCCTGGGGCGGTGCGGGCGAGGTCCGCTCTGGTTTAGTGCGCTGTTCACGGCTGGCTCAGCGGCGCGGCGGAGCGTTTGGTGCGCCGCGCGTCGGTAGGAAGGGAGATGATCGCGCGTGCTGCTTGAGGACTACGGCTTGATCGGCGACTTGGAGTCGGCCGCTCTGGTGGGTCGTAACGGGGCGATCGACTGGCTGTGCCTTCCGCGTTTTGACTCTGCGTCGTGCTTCGCCGCCCTTGTCGGGGATGAGCGGCATGGACGCTGGTTGCTGGCGCCGTCCGGGGAGGTGCGTGCGACCGCGCGCCGCTATCGACCGGGGACGCTGGTCCTGGAGACCGAGTTCGAGACCGTCGATGGCGCGGTGCGCGTGATCGACTTCATGCCGCGGCGCGGGTCTGGCCCACCGCGTGTGATGCGGATCGTCGAGGGGGTG
>JBKOYW010000466.1:0-3966 GCA_046744275.1 Actinomycetota bacterium | reverse complement strand
CATCCTTACGCCGTAAGGGGGTCAGACCCTCCACGGGGTCAGACCCCCTTACCCCGTTGGCGGCGGGAAGAGGGCGAGGAATCGTCGGGCGAGGTCGCGGTCGCCCTCGATCGCCGCCGTGAGCGGCTGCCCGTGCCAGAGCGCCGCCGCGAGCGGGCCGGGCTCGCCCTCGATCGTCGCGTCCGGGCGCTCGGCCGCCCCGCGCGTGACCTCGAAACGGCCGCCGGCCACGCGGGCGTGGAAGCGGTCCTCGCCGAGGCGCAGCTCGACGCTCGCCTCGAAGTCGGCGTCCGCGTCGAACAGCGTCTTGAGCGCGATCACGAACGCGTCGACGCCGATCCTCGAGTCGCCGCCCGGGAACGGGGCGCTGCTCCCCCAGCGGCCGAGCGCGAGCACGACGGGCTCGAGGTCATGGCCCCGCTCGGTCAGCTCGTACACGCGCGAGGCGGCGGGAGGCGCGAGCGTGCGGCGGCGTACGACGCCCGCGTCCTCGAGGTCGCGCAGGCGCTGGGAGAGGACGTCGGGACCGACGTTCGGCAGCCCGACCCGCAGGTCGGTGAAGCGCTTCGGCCCGAGCAGCAGCTCGCGCACGACGAGCAGCGCCCACCGATCGCCGACGAGATCGAGCGCCCGCGCCACGCCACAGCGATCCCCGTACGTTCTCATGCCGATCGATTCTAGTAGGTTTTTCCAATCTCATGGTAGGATTGGCAAATGACCGAGCTCCCTGACGACGTCCGCGCTCTGTTCGAGGGCGCCAACATCGGCCACGTCGCCACGATGCTGCCGAGCGGCGGGCCGCACAGCGTCCCCGTGTGGGTGGCGATGGAGGGCGACCGGATCGCGTTCCAGACCGGACCTGGTTCGCGCAAGGCGCGCAACCTCGACCGCGATCCGCGGGTGGCCATCTCGATCACGGACCGCGACCAGCCGTACGCGATGGCGCACGTCCGCGGCCGGGTCGCCGAGCGGCTGGAGGGCGACGCCGCGTTCGAGGTCATCGATCGGATCTCGCACAAGTACACGGGGCAGCCGTATCCCCTGCGCAGCGACCGCGTCGTGTTCCTCGTGGAGCCCGAGCGCGCCTGGGCGCAGACGTTCGGATGACGGAGACGACAGCCGGCGTCGAGGGCCCCGAGTGGAGCGCCAAGGCGGCGCTGTGGGCCGAGCTGTGGGCGCACCTCGCCGATCCGGCTCGCGCGGTGCTCGCCGACGCGACGGCGATCGGCACCGGCACGCGCCTGCTCGACATCGGCTGCGGGAGCGGCGAGTTCTGCGCGCAGGCGGCCGCGCGCGGCGCCACGGTGAGCGGCATCGACGCCGCCGAGGGCATGATCGCGACCGCGCGCCGGCGGCTGCCCAGGGCCGACCTGCGCGTCGGCCCAATGGAGGAGCTGCCGTGGGACGACGACAGCTTCGACGTCGTGTCCGCGATCAACGCGTTCCAGTTCGCGGCCGACTTCGGCGGCGCGCTGGCCGAGGCGCGCCGCGTCGCGCGCCCCGGCGGTCACGTGGCGATCTGCAACTGGGCCAGGCGGCGCGAGGTGTGCACGGTGCTCGACGCGCTGAACGACCTCCTGCCGCCCGAGCCTGCGGGGCCTGAGCGCCCGCGGGTGCGGGAACCGGGCGTCCTCGAGCGGCTCGCGCGGGAGGCCGGTCTCGAGCCCGAGCGGGCCGGCGAGGTCGACGTGCCGTACGAGGCGCCCGACCAGGCGACGCTCGAGCGCGCGCTGCTGATCGACGCCGAGATGCTCGGCGCGATCGACGCCGTCGGCGAGGAGGAGGCGCGCCGGGTCGTGCTCGACGCCACTGCGCGGTCCCGGCGCCCGGACGGCTCGTATCGGTTCGAGAACCGGTTCAGGTACCTGATCGCACGGGCGTGAGCGCCACCGCCGCGTCGCGCACGGCACCGAGCAGCGCCTGAGTCGACGGGCGCGTGGCGTCCGCGGTGCGCGTGGCGGCGAAGATCGCCCGGCTCACCGGGCCCTCGGCGATCGCGCGCACGGCGATCCCGGGATGGTCGTCCGGCAGCGGGAGGTCGGGCAGCAGCGTGACGGCCAGGCCGCGGGCGACGAGCGCGAGGCTGATCGTTGCGTCGTTGGCACGGTGGCGGATGTCGGGGTCGAAGCCCCCGAGCCCGCGGCACGTGCGCTGGGTCATCTCCTCCCAGGCCATCCCGGCGTGGCCGGTCGCCCAGGTCGCGCCCGCGAGCTCCGCCAGCGGAACGGCGTCGTCATGCCGCCGCGCCGCGGGATGGTCAGCCGGGAGGATGACGTGCACCTCGTCGCGCAGCAGATCGTGGCGCTGCACCCCCTCGGGCAGCCGCAGCGGCTGGTGCTGCCACTCGTCGCTGAGCACGAGATCGACGTCGCCCAGCGCGAGCGCGGGCAGCGCGACCTCAGGCTCCGCCTCGATCACCTCGCAGCGCAGCCGCGGCGCGTCGCGCGCCAGCGCCTCGACCGCGGGCAGCGCGAGGCGGAGCGTCACGGACTGGAACCCGGCGATGCGCCCGCGGCCGGCGACCGTGCCGGCGGCGGCCGCCAGGTCGGCCTCCGCGAGCGCCGCGCGCTCGAGCAGCGCCTCCGCGTGGGAGACGAGCACCAGCGCCGGGTCGGTGAGGCGCACGCCCCGGCCGGCGCGCTCGAGCAGCGGCACGCCCGCCTCGCGCTCGAGCATCGCGAGCTGCTGGGAGACCGCCGACGGCGTGAACTGCAGCGCATCGGCGACGGCGGCGATCGTCCCGCGCTCGTTGAGCTCGCGCAGGAGGCGCAATCGGCGGAGGTCGAGCATCGTGAAGAAACACTACTGGTTTTCAGACAGAAATCAGAATCGATCCTGATGCTTCGGCCCGGCAGGATCCCAGGCCGTGCGCACCTCCGGCACCATCCTCTGCCTCGCATCCGCGGCCGCCTTCGGCGCGATGGGCATCCTCGGCAGGCTCGCCTACGACGACGGCGCGACCGTCGGAACCCTGCTCTCGGTGCGATTCCTGTTGGCCGCCGTCCTGTTCTGGGCGCTGGTGGTCGCGCGCGGCGCCGGCGCCGAGCTCAGGACGCTCGGCACGCGCGACGTGGTGGCCGCCCTCGCGCTCGGCGCCGGCGTCTACGCGGCGCAGGCCGGCGGCTACTTCGCGGCGCTCGAGCGCGTCGATCCATCGCTGCTGTCGCTGCTGATCTACACGTTCCCGGCGATCGTCGCCGTCGCTGCGATCGCCATGGGCCGCGAGCGCGCCGACGCGCGGCGGCTGGCTGCGCTGGCCCTCGTGTCCGCCGGACTGGTGCTCGTGCTGGCGAGCAGCGGCGCGGGCTCGGGCGATGCGATCGGCGCCGCGCTCGGGCTCGGGACCGCGCTCGTGTACAGCGTCTACGTCCTGGTCAGCGAGGGCGTCGCCGGCCGGGTGTCGCCGCTCCTGCTCTCGGCCCTCGTCTGCAGCGGCGCCGCGGTCACCCTCACCGTTGGCTCGGCGATGCTCGGCGAGCTCCGCCTCGGCGAACTGACGCTCATCGGCTGGGGCTGGGTGGCCTGCATCGCCGTCGTGTGCACGGTCGCCGCGCTCGCCCTCTTCTTTGCCGGCCTTCGCCGCGTCGGCCCGACGACCGCCTCGATCCTCTGCACGGCCGAGCCGGTCGTGACGGTCGTGCTCGCCTTCCTCGCCTTCGGCGACGTGCTCGGCGCGGCGCAGCTGCTCGGAGGCGCGGTGGTCCTCGGCGGCGTGCTCGTGCTGCGCCGGGCGCCGGTCACGGCCTGACGTGGACCTCGTCGCAGGTGAGGCAGCCCTCCTCACAGACGAACGCGACGGCTCCGCCGGTGAGCGAGCCGTCCTCCGCCGCGAGCCCGAGCTCGCCGTCGACCGTCGCGGTCAGGCGGGATCCCGTTACGCGTAGCGACAGCTCGTGCGGCGCGGCGTACTCCCGGCGCCGGAACGGTTCCTCGGCGAGGATCGCCGGCCCGTCGAGCTCGCGCACG
>JBKOYW010000364.1:0-16555 GCA_046744275.1 Actinomycetota bacterium | reverse complement strand
CCTCGGACGCGGCCTTGCCGAGGTACGCCTCGATGACGCGCGGGTTCGCCCGCACGTCGGCGGGCGCGCCTTCGGCGATCTTCTCGCCGTGGTCGAGCACGGTGATGTGCTCCGAGACGCCCATGATGACTTTCATGTCGTGCTCGATCAGCACGATCGTGATCCCGCGCTCGTCCCGCAGCTTGCGCATGAACCCCGTCAGCGCGTCCGACTCCTGCGGGTTCATGCCCGCCGTCGGCTCGTCGAGCAGCAGCACCTTCGGGTCCGACGCCAGCGCACGCGCGATCTCCACCCGCCGCTGGTCGCCGTAGGACATGTTGATCGCCTGCTGGTCGTGATAGCGGCGCGCGACCCCGACGTACGAGAGCTCCTCGTGCGCCTTCTCCTCGACCCGCTTCTCCTCCTTGCGCACGCCGGGCGTTCGGAGGATCGAGCCGACCAGCCCCGCCTTCATCCGCGAGTTCTGGCCGACCATGCAGTTCTCGATCGCGCTCATCGTGGCGAACAGGCGGATGTTCTGGAACGTCCGCGCCATCCCGAGCTTCATGATGATGTCCGGCCGGCCGCCGGTGACGTTCTTGCCGTCGAACTCGATCCGTCCGTAGGTCGGCTTGTAGAAGCCGGTGAGCATGTTGAAGAACGTCGTCTTTCCGGCCCCGTTGGGGCCGATGATCGAGACGATCGACCGCTCGGGCACGTGGAACGTGACGTCGCTGACCGCCGTCAGGCCGCCGAACTGCTTGGTGACGTTCTGAGCGTCCAGGACCAGGTTTCCGTTGGTTTCACTCATGCGCGTGCCGTGTAGAGGGATTCATCGGAGACCTCTTCGCCGTGCGTCATCTCCTCCGCCCGCCTTCGCTCGGGCAGCAGGCCCTGAGGCCGCAGGATCATCATGATCACCAGCAGGAAGCCGTAGATGCCGAAGGTGATCTGCGTCATGTCGAATTCGAGCCCCAGCTTGCCCGGCACGTCGTTGAGCACGTCCGGGATCAGCCAGTTGTTGATGAACGAAAGCACGATCGCGCCGAGCACGACGCCCCAGATCGAGCCGAGGCCGCCGAGGATGACCATGCCGAGGATCAGGATCGAGAAGTAGAACTGGAATTGGTCGGCGTTGACGGTGTTCAGGAACGAGCCGAGGAACGCGCCGGACATGCCGCCGAACGCGGCGCCGGTGCCGTAGGCCAGCAGCTTCGTCTTGACGGCGGGCACGCCCATCGAGACCGCGGCCACCTCGTCCTCGCGCAGTGCGATCCACGCCCGCCCGAGCCGCGAGTCGCGCAGGCGGAAGTTCACGAACAGCACGACCGCCACGAGCCCGAGCGCGGTCCAGAACCACGGCCGCAGCTCGAGCGAGGTGAACGGGTCCAACCCTGGGAATGCGATCTTGTCCACCGGCGTGATGCCCTGCCTTCCCGCGGTGATCACCTGGTCCTCGCCGAAGAAGTTGCCCAGCGGGCCGCCGATGATCGGGAAGCTCGAGAACTTCACCTCGTCGGCGTTGACGGCCAGGCGGCCGATGATCTCGCCGAACGCGAGCGTGACGATCGCGATGTAGTCGCCGCGCAATCGCAGCGTCGGCAGGCCGATGATCATGCCCGCGATCGTCGTGAAGATGATCGCGACGACGAGCACCAGCAGGAAGTTGAAGTGGATGCCGGGCAGGTTAGCCGCGAAGCCCGACACGCCGATGTGGATGCCCTCCTCGTTGTTGACCTGCGAGAAGAACCCTGAGCCGAGCCAGCCCATGGTGTACGCGCCGATCGCGAAGAAGGCGACGTAGCCGAGGTCGAGCAGGCCGGCGAAGCCGACGATGATGTTCAGCCCGAGCGCCATCACCACGTAGGCGAGGGCGAGCGTCGCATCGCCGATCAGGTCGCCGCCCTCGTCCATCGCGAACGGCAGCAGCGCCAGCACGACGAAGAACACGGGGATGAACGCCTTCTCGGCCCACGGCGGGAGCCCCGGCCTGCCGCGCCCGGCCCCAGTCGGCGTGGTGGTCTTCTCGGGGGCGGCTGCAGTCTCGGTCATCCCGCCTCCCTCGTCTCCTCGCCCAGCAGGCCGGACGGCTTGAAGACCATGATCAGGATCAGGTACACGAAGACGATCGCGGGCGTCCACTCCGAGCCGATCCGGTTGTCGGACAGCTGCTGGATGAACCCGATGATCAAGCCGCCGAGCACGGCGCCGCGGATGTTGCCGATGCCGCCCATGACCGCGGCGGTGAAGGCGACGAGGCCGGCGGTGAAGCCCTGGAAGTACCAGATCGTGGTCTGGTAGAGGGCGTAGATGAGGCCGGCGGCGCCGGCCAGCATGCCGCCCAACAGGAACGTCAGGGAGATCGTCGTGTCGACGTTGATGCCCATCAGCCGGGCGGCCTCGGGATCCTGCGCGGTGGCGCGCATCGCCTTGCCGAGGCGGCTGCCGCCGATGAACGCCGTCATCGCGACCAGCAGCGGGATGGTCACGAAGACCGCGAGCAGGTCGCCGTTGGTGACCTCGATGCCGCCGATCACGAACAGCTCGTTCTGCGAGCGGATGAGGTCGCTGAGCCCCTCCTGCGAGCCGCCGAGCCACAACAGGCCGACGTTCTGGAGGATGAACGAGAAGCCGACCGCGGTGATCAGCGGCGCCAGCTTGGGCGCGGTGCGCAGCGGCCGGTAGCCGACACGCTCGATCATCGTGTTCAGCAGGCCGGAGGCGAGCATGCACACCGGCAGGGTGATCACCAGCCCGATGATCAGCGGCACCGTGGCCGTGCCCTGGGTGAGGCCGATCGTGCCGAAGAAGCCCGCGGCGACGAACGAGCCGATCATGAAGACCTCGCCGTGCGCGAAGTTGATCAGCTCGACGATGCCGTAGACGAGCGTGTAGCCGATCGCCACGAGCGCCCAGATGGCGCCGTTCGACAGGCCGTCGATCAGGTTGTTGCCCAGGCGTGAGAGATTGCCCTCGTCGCCCGTGAGGTCGCTGATCGCGTAGTAGACCGGCAGAATCAGCAGTACGACGATCAGGCCGTACTTCGAGACGAAATCCCGCGCCGCCTGACCCGGGGCGGCTGGACGCGTTGCGGGAACGCTTGCGGCTTCCATGTTATGCAGACTCTTCCAGAAGACGGCCGCCGGGGGCGGGAAAATCTTCCCAGCCCCCGGCAGTGCAGTCCGTCAGGCCCGGATCAGCCGCCGACCTGCGCCTTGATCGTCTTGTCGAACGTCAGCTCGCCGCCCTCGATCTTGTAGATGCCGTAGTCGGTGAGCGTCGTGTCGCCGTTCTCGTCGATCGAGTACGTGCCGAGCACGCTCGAGCGGTCCTTCGTGTCGAACAGCGCGGGGACGATGTCCTCCTTGTTCCCCGTGCCGGAGCGCTCGATCGCGTCCAGCGCGAGGCGCATCGCCTCGTAGCCGTAGATCGCGTACGGGTCCGGGTTGGGCTCGCCGTACTTCTCCTCGAACTGCCCGAAGAACTCCTGGCCCTCCGGCGGGTACTCGTCGGGCGACAAGGTCGCCACGGAGACCTGCACCTTGGACGCCACGTCGGCCGGGATGCCGCCCTCCTTGGGGTCGGCGAACCCGGACTCGGCCACGCCGTCCGGCCCGTAGAGCTTCGCGTCCGGCAGCGCCGCCGAGAAGTCCTTGTAGAGCTGGACCGCGTTGTTCGCGGTGATGCCCGAGAAGATGAAGCAGTCCGCACCGGCGCCCTTGGCCTTACCGGCCAGCGAGCGGTAGTTCGCCGCGTTCTTGTCGATCGCCTCGTTCGAGATGATGTCGAGCTGCTGCGCCTCGGCCACACCCTCGATGTTCTTCGCGAGGCCGGAGCCGTAGACCTCCTTGTCGTTGGTCAGCTGGACCTTGGTGCAGCCGTCCTCCTTCATGAGCGTCACGAGCGCCGCGGCCTGGATCGTGTCCTTCGGGACGATGCGCACGTACGTGCGCTGACCCGTCGGGTAGAACTTGTCCGGCTCGCCCGGCTCGGAGCCCGGCTCGTCTGAGGTCAGACCGACGTAGGTGTTCGCCGGCGAGATCTGCGGCACGCCCGCCTCGTTCAGGATCGGGATCGAGACCGCGGAGGCACCGGAGTTGAACTCGCCGATGTAGACGGCGGTCGCGTCGTCCTGAGCGGCCTTGCGAGCGTTCGACGTGGTCGCCTCAGGCGTCCACGAGCCGGCCTGCGCGGTCGAGTCGTCGAGCGACTCGTACGTGACCGAGATGTCGCCGGCCTTGCCGCCGGCCTGCTCGAGCGCGAGCTTGATGCCGTTCACGAGCGCGGTGGTCTGGGGACGAGAAGCGCCCTGGAGCGGAAGGGACGAATAGACCTTTACGGACTTGGCCTCGCCGCCGCCCTCGCCGCCGCCGCCATCGTCGTCGTCGTCGCCGCAGGCAGCGGCGCCCATCGCGAGCGCGGCTACCAGGCAGCCAGTGACTGCCAACCAGCGTGAATTCAAGGAACCCCTCCTCATAAAGGGTTTGATTTGGGCGGCGATTCTACGCACGCCCGTTCCAGCCGCGCAACAGAGTAAGACGAAGCTCGGCAGATTGCGTGAAACCGGCGAACCCACGGGTGCGCGGCGGGCGCGGCGAGGCGTCGTGGACCCCGCGGTGCGAGGGACCGTCAGCCCTCGCGGCGCCGGCCGGGCAGGTGCGGAAGCACGATGTGGCCGGCGCCGGCGATCACCAGCATCAGCACGGTGATCATGAACGCGTCGAAGCCCTTGGCGCCGAGCGCCCAGAGGACCACCCACACGACGAGGCCCGCGATCAGGGTGAGCAGGACGCCCATGCGGCCGCGAAGCCTAGCGCCGGAGCGCGTTTGCGAGCGTCGCGACCACTTCGCCGACCGCCGCGGCCGGAGGCTCGCCCGCGTCAGCGGCCTCGCCTGCTGCGCGCACGAGCCGCGAGCCCACGATCACACCGTCGGCTCCCGTGGCGACCGCCGCGGCCGCCTGCTCGGGGGTCGAGATCCCGAAGCCGACGGCCACCGGGACCTCACTGAGGCGCTTCGCGTTGGCGACCACCGAGGCCAGCGAGCTGTCCACCCCGGCCCGCTCGCCGGTCGTCCCGGTCACCGAGACCGTGTAGATAAATCCACGCGCGCTCCGCGCGATCTCGGCCATCCGGTCGTCAGGCGTGGTGGGCGCGATCAGCGGCACCAGCGCCAGCGCGACGGCATCGCACGCCTCGCGGACCGAGCCGGCCTCCTCCAGCGGCAGGTCGGGCACGATCAGGCCGCTGATGCCGGCCTCGACGAGCTCGGACGCGAAGCGCTCGGCGCCGCGCGCGAACACGAGGTTCGCGTAGCACATGAGGACGACCGGCAGGCGCTCGGCGATGCGGGTCGCGGCGCCGACCACGCCGTGCAGCGTTGCGCCGTTTTCCAGCGCGCGGATCCCGGCGGCGTGAATCACCGGCCCGTCGGCCAGCGGGTCCGAGAACGGGACGCCGAGCTCCACGAGGTCGGCACCCGCGTCGGCGCAGGCCGCGCCGATCGCGACCGACGCCTCGAGGTCCGGAAAGCCGCCCATCAGGTACGGCATGAGGGCGGCGCGCCCCGGCGCCGCCTCGAAGGCAGCGGCGATGGTTGTTGCCCCTGCGGTCATCCGGACCGCAGTCTGACGGGGACCTCGCCATCCGGGCTCGGTTAACCGGGCTTCGCCCTCCTTCATTGACCGATCCCCAGTAGGGGGAGCACCTCGGCGAGGTCCTTGTCGCCCCGGCCCGAGAGGCAGACGAGGTCCAGGGTGTCCGGCCCGACGTCCCCGCGCAGCGCCCATGTCACCGCGTGCGAGGACTCGAGCGCCGGGATGATCCCCTCCAGCTCGCAGACGCGGCGCAGCGTGGCCAGCGCCTCGTCGTCGGTCACGGCGACGTAGCTGGCGCGGCCGGTGTCGCGCAGGTGGGCATGCTCGGGGCCGGTGCCCGGGTAGTCGAGGCCGGCCGAGATCGAGTGCGCCTCCAGGATCTGGCCGTCCTCGTCCTGCATGATCGCCGAGTAGGCGCCGTGCAGCACGCCGCCGCGGCCGCCGACCGTGAGCGGCGCTCCGTGGCGGCCGGTCTCGATCCCCTCGCCGGCGGCCTCGACCCCGATCAGCTCGACATCCGCGTCGCCGACGAACGGGATGAACGTCCCGATCGCGTTCGAGCCACCGCCCACGCACGCGATCACGCGGTCGGGCAGCCGGCCGGCGGCCTCGAGGACCTGGGCGCGGGCCTCGTCGCCGATCACGCGCTGGAGGTCGCGGACGAGCGCGGGGAACGGCGCCGGGCCGACGCACGACCCGATCACGTAGTGGGTGCCGCGGACGTTGGCGACCCAGTCGCGGATCGCTGCCGACACCGCCTCCTTGAGCGTGCGCGCGCCGGCGTCCACAGGCGCCACGGTCGCGCCGAGCAGCCCCATGCGCTGCACGTTGGGCCGCTGCCGGCGCATGTCCTCGGTGCCCATGTACACGATGCATTCGAGCCCGAGCAGCGCGCAGGCGGTCGCCGTAGCCACGCCGTGCTGGCCGGCGCCGGTCTCGGCGATGATCCGCTGCTTGCCCATCCGCTTGGCCAGCAGCGTCTGGCCGAGCGCGTTGTTGATCTTGTGGGCGCCGGTGTGGAGCAGGTCCTCGCGCTTGAGGTAGATCGGGTGGCCGGCGGCCTCGGAGAGCCGCTTGGCGTGGTAGAGCGGGGTCGGGCGCCCGGCGAAGTCGCGCAGCAGCATCGCCAGCTCGGCGCGGAAGCCCTCGTCGTCGCGCGCCTCGATCCATGCCTGCTCGAGCTCGGCGAGCGCCGGCATCAGCGTCTCGGGGACGTACTGGCCGCCGTAGGGGCCGAACCGGTGCTCGACGGCGGGCGCGCTCATGAGGCGACCGCGGTGCCCTGGACGGCCGCGAAGAACGCCTCGAGCTTGGCCGGGTCCTTGATCCCGGGCGCCGACTCGACGCCGGAGGAGACGTCGACCGCCCACGGCCGCACGGCCGCGACCGCCTCCGCCACGTTGTCGGGCGTGAGCCCGCCGGAGAGGACCAGCGGGACCTTCGAGTGCCGCCGGGCGACCAGGTCCCAGTCCCACGTGCGCCCGGTGCCGCCGTACGCGGCCCCGGCGGCGGCGTCGAGGAGGTGCAGGTCGGTGTGGTAGCGCTCGGCGGCGCGGATGTCGGCGCCGGAGCCGATGCGCAGCGCCTTGATCACGCGCGTCCCGGTGCGCTCAGCGACCGCGGTGCAGAACGCCGGGCCTTCGTCGCCGTGGAGCTGCACGTAGGTGAGCCCGATCGTCTCGGCCGCCTGGACGACCTCGTCGAGCGTCGGGTTGACGAACACGCCGACCAGCTCGACGCGGCGGCGCAGCGCGCGGGCGATGCCCGCGGCGACCGCGGGGTCGGCAGGGCGCTTGGACTGCGGCCAGAGTATGAACCCGAGCGCCCAGGCGCCGAGCGAAGCCGCCAGCTCGGCGTCCTCGGGTCTCGTGATGCCGCAGATCTTGACGCGCATGCGGTCCATCCTAGATCGGCCGCCCAACGGCGGGCCGTGGCGTGGCCGGCCGCGGTTCAGCCGGCGGGCACGGTGGCGGGCCGCTCCTCGAGCCGGACCGTCACGTCGATCGGCGTGCCGTCGCGCAGGACGTCCAGCTCGACCGAGTCGCCGATCCCACGGCGCTCGACTTCGGCGAGCAGGCCGCTGAGTGTGCGCACCTCGACGCCGTCGATCGCCTGCACGACATCGCCGCTGCGCAGGCCGGCGCGCTCGGCCGGGCCGCCGGCGTGCACGTCGACCAGTTCGACGCCGCCGCTCGCGGCGCGGCCGCGGATGCCGATGTACGCCCGGATCACCTTGTGGTGCTCCTCGAGCTCGGCGAGCACCTGGCGGGCGGTGTTGACGGGCACCGCGAAGCCGGTGTCGCCCTCGAGCCGGGCGGTGATGCCGATCACGCGCCCGTCCGAGCCCATCAGCGGGCCGCCGGAGCTGGCCGGCTCGATCACGGCGTCGGTCTCGAACAGGCCGTCGATCACGTAGCCGCCCGGGACCTCGATGCGCCTGCCGGTGCCCGAGATCCGCCCGCTGCCCGCCGTCGCCCCGGAGCCGGTCGGGTTCCCGAAGGCCAGCACGCGGTCGCCGGGCTGCACGCCGGCCGAATCGCCGAGCTCGAGCGGGCGCAGCTCGAGCCCTTCGGGCGCGATCGCCAGCACCGCGAGATCGGTCTCCTCGTCCTTCCCAACCACGGACGCCGCGACGGTCGGACCGTCCGCGAACGTCACCTGCACCGCGGTCACGCCGGTCACCACGTGCGCGTTGGTCACGACGCGACCGTCGCCGTCGAGCACGAAGCCCGACCCCGTCGAGAGGTTGAAGCCGCTGTCCGCGCTGGACTCGAACGCGCTCGCGCCCGGTTGGACGGAGTTGGCGCGTACGGCGACCACGCCGGGCGCCGCGCGCTCGTAGATCTCGCTCGAGCTCAGCTGCTCGCCCTGGTCGAGCGCGAGCAGGCCCTGCTGGCGCGTGATCGTGCCCGTGCTGCCGCCGCTCGCGACCATCGCCGCAGCGGTGACCGCGCCGCCCAGCAGGGCCGCGACCATCGGCACTGCGAGCTGCCGGCGCGTCATGCACGCCTAGGGTGGCTCCGCCGCGTTAGTGCGGGCTAAACCTGAGCTCAAACGTCGAGCTCGGCGCCGCCGGTGAGGCGCCGGCACGCGGCCTCGACGTCTTCGGCGCGCATCAGCGTCTCGCCGATCAGCACCGCGTCGACGCCGACGCGCTCGAGCTCGTCGAGCTGGTCGCGAGTGGAGAAGCCGGACTCGGAGACGACGGTCTTGCCCGCCGGGACGTCGGACAGCAGCTCGTAGGTGCGCTCGATGTCGACCGAGAAGTCGAGCAGGTCCCGGTTGTTGATGCCGAGGACGTCCGCCTCGACGTCGAGCGCCACCTCGAGCTCGCGCTCGTCGTGGACCTCGACCAGCGCGTCGAGGTCGAGCGCCCGCGACTCCTGGAGCAACTCGTAGAGCGGGTCCGGCTCGAGGGCGGCGACGATCAGCAGGATCGCGTCGGCGCCGGCGGCCGCGGCCTCGTAGATCTGGTACGGGTCGACGATGAAGTCCTTGCGCAGCACCGGCAGCTCGGAGGTGGCGCGCGCGGCGCGCAGGTCGTCGAGCGAGCCGCCGAAGTGGAACGGCTCGGTGAGGATCGACAGCGCGGCCGCGCCCCCGCGCTCGTACGCCAAGACGATCTCCTCGACGGTGGCGCCCTCGCGGATCGCGCCGGCCGACGGCGAGCGGCGCTTGTGCTCGGCGATCACGGAGATCCCGGGCCGCAGCAGCGCCTCCTCGAACGGCCGGCCCTCCGGACGCTCGGCGATGACGGCCTCGAGCTTCGACAGCGGCACCGAGCGGCGCCGTCGGCCCACCTCGTCGCGAGTGTCCTCCACGATCCGCTCGAGCACGCTCACGCGGGCGCCAGCTCCCTCGTCATGTTCACCAGCCGATCCAGGCTCGCCGCGGCGCGCCCTTCGTCGATCGCTGCCTCGGCCTCGCGCACGCCCGCCTCGAGCGTCTCGACGCGGCCGGACACGTAGATCGCGGCGCCCGCGTTGAGCACCGCCAGGTCGCGCTGCGGGCCGCTCTCCCCCGCGAAGATCCGCCGCGCGGTGTCGGCGTTGACGTCCGGCGTGCCGCCCATGAGGTCCTCGGTGCGGGCGCGCGGGAGCCCGACGTCCTCCGGGGACACCTCGTAGGAGCGAAGCTCTGGCCCGTCGACCTCCACGACGCGCGTTGTCCCCGACGTGCTCATCTCGTCCAGACCGTCGGCGCTGGACACTACCAATGCCTTGCGAGCGCCCAGTTTCGCAAGCGCTCCAGCGATCGTGTCCAGGAACGCGGAGTCGGACACGCCGATCACCTGGCGCGTGGCGCCGGCGGGGTTGGTCAGCGGCCCCAGGAAGTTGAAGATCGTGCGGACGGCGAGCTCCTTGCGGACGGGCACGACGAAGCGTGTGGCGCCGTGGTGGGCGGGCGCGAACATGAAGCCGAAGCCCGCCTCCTCGATGCAGCGGGCGACCTCCTGCGGGCCGAGGTCGATTCGCACGCCGAGCGCCTCCAGCACGTCGGCCGAGCCCGACAGGCCGGTGGCGGAGCGGTTGCCGTGCTTGGCGACCGCGCAGCCGGCGCCGGCGGCGATCAGGGCTGCCGTGGTGGAGACGTTGAAGGTCGGGCGGCCGCCGCCGGTGCCGGCCGTGTCGATCAGGTCGTCGCGGCCGGTCCGGACCGGCGTCGCCAGCCGCCGCATCGTGGTGGCGAGGCCGACCAGCTCGTCGACCGTCTCCCCCTTCGTGCGAAGTGCGATCAGCACCGCCGCGGTCTGCACCTCGCTGGCGTTGCCCTCCATGATCTCCGCCAGCACGGCCGCCGTCTGCTCGACGGTCAGGTCGCGGCGCGACGCCAGGGCGTCGATCGCCTCAGTCAGGATCGCCAAGGAAGTTCTCCAGCAGCCGCTTGCCGTCGGGGGTGAGGACGGACTCCGGGTGGAACTGCACGCCGAGCGCCGGCAGCTCGCGGTGGCGGACGGCCATCACCACGCCGCCGCCGCGCGCGGTGACCTCCAGGTTGCCGGGCAGCTCGGGGTCGGCGACCAGCGAGTGGTAGCGGCCGACCGTCAGCGGGTTCGGCAGTCCGGCGAACAGGCCCGTGCCGTCGTGCTCGATCTCGGTCGCCTTGCCGTGGACGGGCACGTGGCGCACGACCGTGCCCCCGAACGCCTGCACGAGCGACTGGTGGCCGAGGCAGACGCCCAGCGAGGGCACGCCCGCCTCCGGGAACCGGCGCATCACCTCGACCGACATCCCGGCCTCGTTCGGCGTGCACGGCCCGGGCGAGACGACGACGCGGTCGAAGCCCTGCTCGAGCAGGTCGCCGACCTCGGCAGCGTCGTTGCGGACCGCCACCGGCTCCGCTCCCAGCTCGCCCAGGTACTGGACGAGGTTGTAGGTGAACGAGTCGTAGTTGTCGACCATCAGCACCCTCACGGCCAGGCCTCCTGCCGGCTGGCCAGCTCGATCGCACGTACGACGCCGCGCGCCTTCGCGCGCGACTCCTCGTACTCGTAGTCGGGCTTGGCGTCGGCGACCGTGCCGCCGCCCGCCTGCACGTGCGCGACGCCGTCCTTGACCACGACCGTGCGGATGCAGATGCAGGTGTCGAGGTCGCCGTCGTAGGACAGCCAGCCGACCGCGCCGCCGTACGCGCCGCGCTTGACCGGCTCGAGCTCGTCGATGATCTCCATCGCGCGGACCTTGGGCGCGCCCGACAGCGTGCCCGCGGGCAGCGCCGAGCGCAGTGCGTCGACCGCGCCGACGTCCTCGCGCAGCGTGCCCGCCACCGACGACACGATGTGGATGACGTGGGAGTAGGTCTCCACGCCCATGAACGACTCGACTTCCACCGAGCCGTACTCGCACACGCGGCCGAGGTCGTTGCGGCCGAGGTCGACGAGCATCACGTGCTCTGCGCGCTCCTTCTCGTCGGCCAGCAGGTCCTGCGCGATCGCCTTGTCGTCGTCGACCGTGGCGCCGCGCGGGCGGGTGCCGGCGATCGGACGCGTGGAGACGCGGCGGCCGGACACTGTCAACAGCGGCTCGGGCGACGCGCCGACGAGCTGGAAGTCCTCGAAGTCGAGGAAGTACATGTAGGGCGACGGGTTGACGGCGCGCAGCCCGCGGTAGATCGAGAACGGCTCGACCGGCGACGGCGCCGACCAGCGCTGCGACGGGACCACCTGGAACGCGTCGCCGGCGTGGACGTACTCGATGATGCGCGCCACCATCGCCTCGAACGCCTCGCGCGGCATGTTGGACTCGAACTCGGGCTCGGGCTGCGCCTCGGCCGCGTGCCGTGGGAGCGGCCCCGCGAGCCGCTCGCGCACCTCGCGGATCGCCTCGCGCGCCCGCTCGTGGGCGGCGTCGTCCTCGTCGACGTACGCGTTGGCGAGGATCGTGACCGTGTGCTTGAGGTGGTCGAAGGCGACGATCACGTCGGAGAGCATCAGCGCCATGTCCGGCAGCCCGACGGCGTCGGGGTTGACGTCCGGCAGGTGCTCGACGGCGCGCACGCAGTCGTAGCCGAAAAAGCCGACGGCGCCGCCGGTGAACGGGATCGGCTCCTCGGTCGGCGCCTGGCGGAAGCGGGAGATCTCGGCCGCCGCGAGCGCGTACGGGTCGCCGCCCTCGGCGAGCGTCCACCGCAGCACCTTGCGCGGCTTGTAGCCGATGAACGACCAGCGCCCCACGCGCTGGCCCTGCTCGGCCGACTCGAGCAGGAACGCCGGGCCGGAGCCGCGCAGCTTCAGGAACGCCGAGACCGGCGTCTCGCAGTCCTCGATGAACGTCTCGCAGACCGGGACGAGGTTGTGCGTGGTCTCAGAGCTCTCAGCGACGCCGGGCAAGCAGTGCCTCCTCGGCATCGGCGAGGCTGAGTCCGCGCGAGCGCAGCAGCACCGCGAGGTGGTAGAGCACGTCGGCGGCCTCCTCGGCGACCCGCTCGTCGCTCTCCTCGTGCGCCGCGCGGGCGACCTCCTCGGCCTCCTCGCGCACCTTCTCGCCGACGCGGGCGGGGTCGCCGAGCAGCTCCGCTGTGTAGGAGCCCTCGGGCTGCTCGGCCTCACGGGCGGCGATCGTGCGCTCGAGGCCGGGCAGCGCCTCGTGCGGCGCCGTGGTCTCGGTGTCGCCGTTGTGGAAGCACGTCCGGGCGCCGGTGTGGCAGGCCGGGCCGGCGGGGACGACGAGCGCGAGCACCGCGTCGAGGTCGCAGTCGAAGCGGAGCGCCTTCACCGCCAGCGTGTTGCCGGACGTGGCCCCCTTGTGCCACTGCTCGCCGCGCGAGCGGCTGTAGAGGTGCACCTCGCCGGTCTCGCGGGTGCGCCCGAGCGCCTCCGCGTTCATGTACGCCAGCGTGAGCACCTCGCCGGAGGCCCAGTCCTGGATCACGCACGGCACGAGGCCGTCGTCGTCGAAGGCGATGTCGGCGTCCGGCATGGACGCCGGAGTCTAGGAGTCGCTCGGGGTCGGCGTGCCGGCGGCCCCGAGCGGCTCCTAGGTAGCCCAGGGAGAGCGGCGTGATTGGCGGAAGGCGCGGCCGACCAGCGGGCGGCGGTTCCAGTCGCGCAGGGAGTTGCGGTGCAGGCTGCGGACAACCCACAGGAAGTAGATCGAGAACGGCACGCCGAGCACGTCGAACAGGAGCGTGTGCCAGTCGGCGGGCGTCGCGAGGCCCGCCACGAGATGTGCCACGCCGCAGGTGACGAACACGCCGCCCATCGCCAGTCCCGACACCGACCAGCCGGCGAGGCCGGGCCGGCGCGCGAGCTGGGTCCGCAACACGAGCACGCCGACCACCGTGTAGTTGACGAACAGCAGGAAGTTCGCAGCGAGGCTGACGGCGCTCAGCTCGCGAGCGTCGCCCATCGCCTCCCAGACGATCGCGCCGGACGCGGCGACGACCGCCCACGGCAGCGCCGCGAGCAGCGCGGGCGTGCCGGTGACGAAGCGGTCGCCGCGGCCGCCGGCCAGCGCCTCGATCCGCAGCAGCACGAAGATCGCGCCGGGCACGAACCCGATCGCGAGCGCCCCGAGCATCGGCCCGCTCACCGACTCGGCCCACAGCAGGTGATGCTCGGCGTGGACGAGGTGGTGGGGCCCGCAGGTCGCCGCCATCAGCGCGAACGCGCCGCCGAGGTACGAGAAGCCGCGGGTCCGGCGGTCGCGCCCCAGCTCGTAGACCGCGATCACGCCGAGGCCCGAGTAGGCGAGGCCTGTGAGCAGCGCGAGAAGGCCGGCGACGACCGTCACAGCGCCTCCTTGGCGATGCCGATCTGGTGCAGCATCTCGTCGATGAAGCTGCGCTCGCCGCGCCAGGGCGCGTGGGTCGCGCGATGCCCGCCCGCGCGGCCGAGCTCGCCGGCGAGCGGCACGATCTGCTCGGCCGGCACCGCGGGCGACCACAGGAAGCCCTGGGCGACCGTGCAGCCCAGCGCCACCAGCTCCGAGGCCTGGAGCGGCGTCTCGACGCCCTCGGCGATCACGTGCAGCCCCATCGCGTGGGCGAGGCTGAGGACCGAGGCGACGATCGCCGAGTCCTCGAGATCGGTGCCGAGGCCGTCGACGAAGCCGCGGTCGACCTTGACCACCTCGACGGGGAGCCGCTTGAGTGCCGCCAGCGACGAGTAGCCGGTGCCGAAGTCGTCGATCGCCACGTAGACGCCGAGGGCCTTGAGCGCGGCGAGCGCGTGGCGCGGCTCCTCACCGGCGCCCATCAGCGCGCTCTCGGTCAGCTCGAGGCAGATGCTGGTCGGCTCCAGGCCCTCGGCCTCGAGCCGGCAGGCGACTGAGTCGGCGAAGCCGGGGTCGCCGAGCTGGTGCGCGGAGACGTTTACGGTGGCGGCGATGCGCAGGCCCTGCGAGCGCCACTCGGCGAGCTGTCGACACGTCTCCCCCAGGACGTACGAGCCGAGCGGGCCGATCAGGCCGGTCTCCTCGGCGACGGCGATGAACTCGACGGGCGCGACCGGCCCGAGGCGCGGGTGCGTCCAGCGGGCGAGCGCCTCGACGCCGGCGACCCGGCCGGTCAGGAGGTCGACCTGCGGCTGGTAGTGGACGGCGAGCGTCCCCGCGTCGACCGCGGCGCGCAGCTCCTGCTCGATCTCGAGCCGGCGCACGATCCGCCGCCGCGTCTCCTCCGAGTAGAGCTCCACGCGGTTGCGGCCGTTGTCCTTCGCCTGGTACATCGCGACGTCTGCGTCGCGCAGCAGCGCCTCGCCCGCACCGGCGGACGACTCGCTCACGACCCGGCAGCCGATGCTGGCGCGCACGTGGCGGCGCTGGCCCGCCATGCCGAACGGCTCCTCCAGCGCCGCGCGCAGGCGGCCCGCGATGGCGAGCGCCTCACGCTCGCCGGCCACGCCCTCGCAGAGGACGGTGAACTCGTCGCCGCCGAGGCGCGCGACGAGGTCGCCCGGGCGGACCGCGGCGCGGAGCCGGTCCGCGACCTCGCGCAGGAGTTGGTCGCCGGTCTCGTGGCCCCAGCCGTCGTTGACCAGCTTGAAGTCGTCGAGGTCGAGGAAGAGCACGGCGAGCGGCGCGCCGGAGGCCGTGACCGCGCTCAGGCGGTCGAGGAACAGCGCACGGTTCGCCAGCCCGGTGAGGGCGTCCTCGGCCGCGGGTCCGTGGACCGCGCGCCGCGGTTCACCCGCCGGGAGCGGGGATGGGTTGGGTCGGAGCTGCCGTGCTCGCACTCACCGTGTCATCGGCATATGCGGAGGAGTGCTGAGCGAACCGCGGGTGCGCCTGGTCGAGATACCACGTGAACGCGCGCCGGCAGGGCCGCTCGCGGCCCATCACCGAGAGCAGGATGGTGAGCGCGCGCGGCGGCAGCGACGGGATCAGCCGCTGGAGGCGCAGGGCGCGGCGGAAGAACGGCGCGTGGGCGTCGGAAAACGCGCCGTAGGCAGCCAGCGCCTGCTCGCGGCGCTTCGCGCCCGCCAACACCGCGCGCAGCTCGCGACCGGCGGCGATGCCGAAATGGAACGCGGTCCGGATCCCCTCGCCCGACAGCGGGATGCAGTGCCCGGCCGAGTCGCCGACGAAGAACACGCCGTCGGCGGCGGCGGGCCGAAGCTCGTGCGGGAACCAGTTGCCCTGATAGCGGACGGTTTCGGTCTCGAGCCGGCGCGCCATCTCGCGCGTCGGGTCCTTGACGTGGTGCCGCGGCTCGTACGAGCCGACGCCGATCCGCCGCTCGCCGCCCGCCGGCACCGACCAGGCGTAGCCGTAGCGGACGACCGAGCGGTCGATCCAGATGTCGAGGTCGGTGCCGCGGCCGTCGTGCGGGTGCACCTCGAGCCCGCGCGAGATGCGGGCCTCGGGCGGCTGCACGTTCGGCCCGGCCCCGAGCACGCGGCGCCAGCCGAGCGCGTCCACGATCAGCGGCGCGCTCAGATCGCCGCGGTCGGTGTGCACGATCTCATCACGGCACCCGCGCACGTGCGCGATCTCGAACCTCGCGTCGCTCTGCTCCCACAGCGCGGCGCACAGCTCGCGGTAGTCGAAGCTCGACCAGCTCCACGGCAGCCGGAAGCGCGCCGAGCCGTGCGGCGTGTGGAATGTCATGCACTCGAGCTCCTGCCGGATCGAGCGCTCGACGCCCATCGCGTGCAGCCACGGCGTCGGCGCCGCGCAGGCGGACGTGGCGCGCTCGCCGATCTCGTAGCGGTCGACGACCAGCACGTCGGCGCCGGCACCGGCGAGCTCACGCGCCACCGCGAGGCCGGCGAAGCTGGCGCCGCAGATCAGCACGTCGGCGCGGGCCTCGAGCGGCGTCCGCTCGGCGCCGCGCAGGGTGGCGCGGCGGGTCATCGCCGGACCGCCGCCACCACCCTTGGGAGGTCGCGTGCACGGACGCCGACGCGGCGCGCGAGCACGTCGCCGCCCGCCGCCTCGGCGCGATCGAGGACCCGCCCGTACGCGGCGCAGGCGAACCGGATGCCCGACCGCACCGACGCCGGCGCGGCCGCGACGGCGGGCTCGGCGAGCGCGAACAGCG
>JBKOYW010000283.1:0-2802 GCA_046744275.1 Actinomycetota bacterium | reverse complement strand
CCTGGACGCGATGGACCTGCCGCCGCGCGCCCAGGCCGAGGTCGAGCGCCTGCGCGAGCTCGCGCGCAACGCCGGCGCGTGAATCGACGGATCGTCGCGATGGGCGGTGGCGGGTTCTCGATGGAGCCCGAGAACCCGCTGCTCGACCGGTTCGTGCTCTCGCTGGCGCGTGCCGAACGACCGCGCGTCTGCTTCGTCCCGACCGCGAGCGGTGACTCGGAACGCTACGTCGCGAGCTTCTACCGCGCGTTCGCCGCGTTCGACTGCCGCCCGGCGGACCTGGGGCTGTTCGAGCGCAGGGTCGCCGACCTGCGCGCGTTCGTCCTCGAGCAGGACGTCGTCTACGTCGGCGGCGGCAACACCGCCAGCCTGCTCGCGGTCTGGCGCGCCCACGGCCTCGACCGGATCCTCGCCGAGGCATGGCAGGCCGGCGTCGTGCTGTGCGGCATCAGCGCCGGGATGAACTGCTGGTTCGCGCAGTCCGTCACCGACTCGTTCGACATTGCGCAGCTCGCGCCGCTCCACGACGGCCTCGGCCTCGTGCCGGCCAGCGCCTGTCCGCACTACGACGGCGAGGAGCAGCGCCGGCCGGTCTTCCACCGGCTCGTGGCCGCCGGCGACCTGATCGACGGCTGGGCGGCCGACGACGGCGCCGCGCTCGTCTTCTCCGGCTCCGAGCTCGAGGAGGTCGTGAGCTCGCGGCCCGGCGCCGCCGGCTACCGCGTGGAGCGAACCGGCGACGGCGTGGCGGAGCAGCGACTCGCGACCCGCTACCTCGGCGGCGCTACTCCCAGCGCAGCGTCTCGGGCTCCGGACGCATCCTGAGCAGCCGCGCCGGCGCGCCGGCGACCACCGCGTTGTCGGGCACGTCCTTGGTGACGACCGTCGACGTCCCGATGATCGCGTTGTCGCCGACCGTGACGCCGCGCAGGATGCACGCGCCGTACCCGATCCAGCAGTTGTGGCCGACGCGGACGTTGCGCTTGTAGATCCCCTGCAGCCGGATCGGCCGCTCGGTCTCGACCACGCCGTGGTCGAAGTCGATCAGCATCACGCGGTCGGCGACGATGCACTCGCGCCCGATCGAGACGTGCTGGAACGCGGAGATCGTGCACTCCTGCCCGAGCACGGTCTTCGCGCCGATCTCCGCCTCGCCCTCGTGGACCCGGATCTTCGTCCCGTGCCCGATCCACGACCAGCGGCCGAGCCGCAGCACCGCGTCGCGGCCGATCTCGAGCGTCACGCCCGGCCCGACGAAGCAGATGCCGTCGGTCTGCAGCCGCCCGCGGAACCGCAGCTTCAGCCACGCCCAGCGGGCGAACAGCCGCAGGTACTTGTGGTTGAGCATCCCGTGCGTGCGCAGGAAGCGGAGGAGCTCGAGCGGGCCGCCGCGGAGCGGCTCCGGCGCGCCGCGGACGTGCAGGGGAGTGGGCGGCTTGGCGACCGTCGCCATCGCGACCGATGATATGCCCGGTTCTCCATCCGGCCGGTCCCTTGATGGCGACGGCCGCCATCCATGGCGGCCGAAAAGGTGTGCCCGGGCCTCCATCCGGCCGGCCCTCTGATGGCGACGGCCGCCATCCATGGCGGCCGTAACCGGGCCTTCGGCCCTCTAGGATCGCCCGATGGCCGACCAGAAGGCGACCCTGGCCGAGCGGCTCCTGGCGGGCGACAAGCGCGCGCTGGCGCGCGGCATCTCGCTGGTCGAGGACGACGACCCCGAAGGGTGGGAGCTCGTCCGGGCCGTGTACCCGCACACCGGCGACGCGTCGGTGGTCGGCTTCACCGGACCGCCGGGCGCCGGCAAGTCGACGCTGATCGGCGCGCTGATCAAGCTCCAGCGCGCGCGCGAGCGCGAGGTGGCGGTGCTCTCGATCGACCCCAGCTCGCCGTTCCGCGGCGGCGCTCTGCTCGGCGACCGGATTCGGCTTTCCGAGCACTTCCTCGACCCCGGCGTGTTCATCCGCTCGATGGCCACCCGCGGCGCGCTGGGCGGCCTGGCCGAGGCCGCGCTCCAGGCGGCGCTGCTGATGGACGCCGCCGGCAAGGACGACGTGTTCCTGGAGACGGTCGGCGTCGGCCAGGCCGAGGTCGACGTGATCGATCACGCCGACTCGGTCGTGCTCGTGCTGATCCCCGGCTCGGGCGACTCGATCCAGGCGCTCAAGGCGGGTGTGATGGAGATCCCGGACATCATCGTCGTCAACAAGTGCGACCACCCGCTGACCGACACGATGGTGCGCGAGATCCGCGGCGTGCTCTCGCTCGGTCCGCAGCACGGGTGGCGCGTCCCGATCATCAAGACCGAGGCGGTGCGCGGGACCGGCGTCGAGGAGCTGGCGGAGAAGCTGGACGAGCACCGCGCGTACGTGGAGGCCGAGGGCACGCTGTCCGAGCGGCGCCGGCGCAACCTGATGAGCGAGGTGCTCGGGCTCGCCACCATGCGGCTGCGGCGCGCGCTCGAGGCTTCGCTCCACGAGGACCCGGAGGTCGCCGAGCTGCTCGACGAGGTGGTCGCCCGGCGGCTCGACCCCGCCAGCGCCGCGAGCGCGATCCTCGCCCGCGGAGCGGTTGAGGCGGGCGACGCCGCGCGGCCCGACCAGCGCGCCCTGAACGAATCGGCGGGTGATCGGGCGCCGGACCGGCTCTAGGCTGAGCGCGTGCGCTACCTGATCGCGATCCTGGTTCTCGCCGCCATCGTCGCGGCGGCACTGCCGATCGACGACCGCCGCACGGCGCCCGCCGAGTCGCGGCGCGCGACCCCCGCCGAGCCGAGCGCCACGCCCACGCCCACCACCACGC
>JBKOYW010000064.1:0-14612 GCA_046744275.1 Actinomycetota bacterium | reverse complement strand
GTTGCTTACTGGCGCGTCGGGGTGCCGAGCAGCCAGCCCCAGCGGTCCCAGATCTCGCCGACCGGCAGGGCCTCGGACCACACGTGCACCTCGTCGATGTCGCCCGCGAAGAGCAGGTCGCAGGTGCCGTGGTAGCCGCCGACCGTCGTGCCGCCGGCCGGGCCGTTGTAGTCGATCGTCTCGTTGCTGATGCTGCCGCCCGGCTGCAGCTTGCCGTCGATGAACAGCTTCGGGTTCACGCCGTCCCAGGTGCCGGCGGCGTTGTGCCAGCGGCCGTCCCAGATGTTCGTGCCGGCGGCGCCGGAGCGGAACTGCTGGCTGCCGTTCCAGAGCGTGAACTCGAGGCCGCCGTGGAAGCCCGTCTGGAGGCCGTACGACGACGCGACGCAGTTGTCAGCGCCCTTGGCGAGCAGGTAGCGGAACGTGCCCGGGGAGCCGGTGGCGCGGAACCACAGCGAGACCGTCAGCCGCTGGGGCTCGAGCGTGGGCGAGTCCGGGATCGTGATGAAGTCGTCCCCCGAGAACTTGAGGGCGCTGCCGAAGAAGATGCCCTTGATCCACGACGGGTCGTTCGCATCCGCCTGAGGCGTCGACCCGAGGTAGCCATGGTTGCCCTTGCCCGACCAGTCCTTCACGGTCTGGCCCTTGCCTTCGTTGAGAGGCCACCAGCCTCTCAGCGGGAAGTCACCGGCGGCTGAAGCCGTCGTGGGAAGCAGAAGTGCGGCGACGACCGCAGCAGAGAAGACGACCCGGGCGGATTTCATATGCTGAACAGTGCGGCAAAGACGGCGCGATGCCTACTGGCCGTTGGGACAGTTCGGCTTCCTGCTCGACAATTTGCGCTTCGCGCGGCACCATCGGTTCCGTGGAGTTGACCGCCACCGCAACGCTCTGGTGCATGTTCTCGTGCTTCCTGCTGTTCCCCAAGATGGGGTTCCCGCCACTGATGCACCGCACGGCGATGACGCTCCTGGTCGCCGAGCTCGTCGCGCTGGCCATGTGGAGCTACGGCAGCGAGGGCTGCGTCGAGCGCCCGTGCGGCGAAGGCGCGGAGCTCGGCCGCACGGCGGCCGCGGTCGACGTGCCGCTGCTCGCGCTCGCCCTGGTCGCGCTTGCCATGATCCGCGGCATGCGCACCATGCGACGTAGGCAGCGGGTCGCCCGTTGAGGGTTCTGGTCACGGGCTCACGCGGGAAGGTCGGGTCGGCGGCCGTCACCGCGCTCCACGAGTCCGGCCACCAGGTCACGGCCTGCGACCTCGGCCCGCCGGTGTTCGAGCGGGCGGCGCCGGACGATCCGAAGTACCGGCAGGTCGACCTCACGCTCGCCGGCGACGCGTTCGCCGTCGCCCGCGGCCAGGACGCGGTCGTGCACGCGGCGGCGATCCCGGACCCGCTGCACAACGCGCCGGACAAGGTCTTCTCGAACAACCTGATGGCGACCTTCAACATCCTCGAGGCCGCCGTCCGCTTCAGCGTGCCGCGCTTCGTGAACGTCTCGAGCGAGACCGTGCCCGGGTTCTTCTTCCCCGAGCGCGAGGTGCCGAAGTCGTACGCGCCGATCGACGAGGACTACCCCGCCCTGCCGCAGGACCCGTACGCGCTCGCAAAGCACTTCGGCGAGCAGCTGATGGACGCCGCGGTCCGGCGCTCGGACATCCGCTGCATCTCGATCCGGCCGTCCTGGGTGCAGTGGGAGGGCAACTACGCCCACAATCTCGGCCCGTTCCTGCGTGACCCGGACGAGCCGAGCGCGAGCTTCTGGAGCTACATCGACGTGTACGACCTCGCCGACGCGCTGCGCCTCGCGGCCGAGAGCGAGCTGCCCGGCCACGAGGTCTTCTACATCGCCTCACCGGACAACTGCGCGAACCGCCCGCTGGCGGAGATGATCCGCCGCCACCACGGCGACGCGGTCGAGCTGCGAGAGCTCGACCGCGAGGATGCCTCTGGCACGTCGTCGGCGAAGGCGATGCGGATGCTCGGCTACGCGCCGACGCGCTCGTGGCGCGACTACTTGGCCGAGGACGGGACGCTGCTCGCCGCGGCGCGCGCCCGGCTCGACGCGCGCGACACAGGGGTCGACCGCGGCCGCTCCGTCGGCTGACGGCGCAGCCAGCGGTACCGCTTGCGCGGCGGGAGCGGCTCGGGGTCCTCCGGGCCGTAGCCACGGAGCGCCTGGCGGGAGAGGGCCTTCACATCAATGGGGAAGAACACATGCGACATGACCCACATGGTGGGTCCACATCGCCATCAATTCAAATGATCGTTTCTGCGGCTCAATAAGCGCAGGTTATGCAGGCGTCGGCAGGTACTCGCGCGGCACGCGCGCCGCCTCGTACGCCGCGTCCTCGTCGAGCGTCTCCGCGGCCAGCAGCGCCTCGGTCAGCGAGTCGAGCCGGTCGCGGTTCTCGGACAGCAGCGTCGAGACCGCGTTGTGGGCCTCCTCGACGATCCGCCGGACCTCCTCGTCGACCAGCCGCTGCGTGGTCTCAGAGGCCTGGGACGCCCCGGGCAGCAGCGGGTTCTGCGCCTCGCTGGGGAGAACGGCGATCGGGCCGATCACCCGGCTCATCCCCCACCGGCCGACCATCTGGCGCGCGATCGCCGTCAGCTGCTGGATGTCGGACTCGGCGCCGGCGCTGATCGAGTCGTAGACGAGCTCCTCGGCGACACGGCCGCCGAGCGCGACCTTGATCCGCGTGATCAGGTGCTCCTCGTCGTAGTTGGTGCGCTCGACGTCCGGAGCCGAGATCGTCACGCCCAGCGACATCGAGCGCGGGATGATCGAGACCTTACGCACGGGATCGGCGCCCGGGGTCAGCATGCCTACGAGCGCGTGCCCGGACTCGTGGTACGCCGTCCGGCGCTTCTCCTCGTCTGAGAGCACGAGACCGCGCGGCGCGCCGAGCACGATCTTCTCGAGCGAGTCGGTGAAGTCGGCCAGCGTGACGCGTTCATGGCCGCGGCGGGCGGCGAGCAGCGCCGCCTCGTTGCAGAGGTTGGCGATGTCGGCGCCGACCATGCCCGGCGTCGTGCTCGCGATGCGGTCGAGGTCGACGTCGTCGGCGAGCGGCAGCGAGCGCGTGTGCACCGCGAGGATCTGGCGCCGGCCGTCCTTGTCGGGCGGCGGGACGGTGACGCGGCGGTCGAAGCGGCCGGGGCGCAGCAGCGCCGGGTCGAGCACCTCGGCGCGGTTGGTGGCCGCGACCACGATCACCGCGGCGCTCGACTCGAAGCCGTCCATCTCCGTGAGGATCTGGTTGAGCGTCTGCTCGCGCTCGTCGTTGCCGCCGAAGCCCGCGCCGCCGGACGAGCGCGCGCGCCCGATGGCGTCGAGCTCGTCGATGAAGATGATCGCCGGCTGGGCCGCCTTGGCCTGGGCGAACAGGTCGCGGACGCGGCTCGCGCCGATGCCGACGATCGCCTCCACGAACTCGGACGCCGACACGGAGAAGAACGGCACTCCGGCCTCCCCCGCCACCGCCCGCGCGAGCAGCGTCTTGCCGGTGCCCGGCCGGCCGGCGAGCAGGACGCCGCGGGGGATGCGGCCGCCGAGCTTGCGGTAGCGATCGGGGTTCTTGAGGAAGTCGACGACCTCGGTGAGCTCCTGCTTGGACTCCTCGATGCCGGCCACGTCCTTGAACGTGACGTTGGTCTGCGCGCCCTCGATCCGGCGCGCGCGCGAGCGCCCGAACGAGCCGAGCGCGTTCATCTGCCCGCCGGCGGCGCGGCGCGAGATCCACACGAACAGCGCGACCAGCAGGATCACCGGGCCGAAGCCGAGGATCAGGTTGAGCAGGAACCCGCGGCCCTCGTTGACCGGCTCGGCCTCGATCGTGACGTTGTGGTCCTGGAGCAGCCGCGACAGGTCCTCGTTGTCGGCGAACGTCGGGATCTGTGTCTCGAAGTTCTTGGCCGGCTCGGCGTCGCTGTCCGTCGAGGGCTTGAACTCCTTCTTGAACTCGCCGCTCACAGCCTCGCCGGTGGTCGAGATCTTGGTGACGTTGTCGGCCTCGACCTGCTGGATGAAGTCCGGGTTGTAGGGGATCGTCACCGACCGCTCGCGCCCTGGAGCGAAGATCGCGACGCTCACGTAGTTGAGGACCAGCAGGACGGCGAGCAGCACCCAGAAGCGCATGCCGACGCTGCGCCAGAAGCTCTTCGGTTTCTCTGGTTCCTTGTCCCGCGGCATCCGCGGGCGGCGTTCGTGTGGGGCCTCGGCCATCTACGAATCATCGCAGCCGGCCGAGGCCCGCCACGATCAGAGCCAGCCGGGCACCACGAACACGAGCCAGGCGATCGGCGGTGCGATCAGGACCATGCTCATGCCCCACTGCATCAGCCGCTTGAACACGTAGTCGCGTTTCTCCTGCGGCGTGTTGGCGACCGTCAGCGCGCCGCTCGTGGAGAACGGGCTCGAGTCGACCACCGACGAGGAGATCGACAGCGCGATGATGAGGCCGACCGCGCCGACCGCGCCGGCCGCGCCGGTCTCCAGGAACGGCACCGCCAGCGGGATCAGCGCGCCGAGGATGCCGGTCGTCGACGCGAACGCCGACACCGCCCCGCCGACGTAACAGATCAGCAGCGCCGCAAGCAGCGGAGCGCCGATCGACGCCACTTGCTCGCCGAGCCAGTCGATCGAGCCCAGCGTCTCCAGCAGGCTGACGTAGGTCACGATGCCGCAGATCAGCAGCACCGTCGGCCACGCCACCTTGTTGACGGCTTCCTTGGTCGCCTGCGGCATGAACAGCCCCAGCACGACGGCGATCGACAGCGCGACGAACCCGACGTCGACCTCGAACGCCAGCGCCACGACGATCAGCGTGCCGATGCCGATCAGCGTGAGGACCTTGTCGCGGTCGAGCTCGGGCATCTCGCCTGTCTCGGCCGTCGCGGTTGAGCCGCCCGCCATCGGCGGCGGCCCGCCCGTAGCCGCGGCCTCCTCACGCTTGCGCCGCTCGAACCGCCTAGCCGACTCTCCCGGTTCCACGCGTCGGCGCAGCAGCTCGCGGCCGCCGAACAGGAAGAAGACGATGACGCTCAGCAGCGCGTTGAACACGAACGAAGAGACGAACAGCAGCATGGCGTTCTCGGCCAGGTCCTCGCGCTCCACCACGCCGTTGACGATGCTGCCGAACACGCTGATCGGCGAGAACCCGCCGGCGGTCGCGCCGTTGATGACCATCAGCCCCATGAGCACGGGGTTGATCCCGTAGGTGAGGGCGAAGCCGATCGCGATCGGTACGACGATCGCCACCGCGCCCGGCACCACGGCGCCCGACGCCGTCAGCACCGCCGTGACCAGGAAGAACACCCACGGGATCGCCGCCACGCGTCCGCCGACGGCGGACCGACGCGTGGACGAGCCAGGTGACGGTGCCGTTGGTCGACGCGATGCCGAACAGGTACGTGACGCCGACGAGGATGATGAACAGGTCGCCCGGGAAGCCGAGGAAGATGTCGTCCTCCGACACGCCCATGGCGGTTCCGACCACGAAGCCGGCAACGATGCCCAGCACCCCCATGTTGACGGGCATCGTGGTCCCGATCACGAAGATCAGAACCAGGACGAGTAGTGAGATGAGCTCGTTTGACATGAGACCTCCCTGCGCGTGGTTACAGCGCCGCCCGCACGATCTGCACGGGGTGCTGGGCCTCCCGACCCACCCCGTGCGCGATCTGCTGGCGGCATGAGACCCCGGTCGCGGCGACCAGGGTGCCGGCGTCCTCTCTCCGCAACGCCGGGAACAACCGCATCTCGCCGATCTGCATCGACAGCTCGTAGTGCTCCGCCTCGAACCCGAACGATCCGGCCATCCCGCAGCAGCCGGCGTCGAGCTCGACGACCTCGGCGCCCGGGATCCGCCGCAGCAGCTCCACGGTCGCCTTGGTTCCGGCCAGCGCCTTCTGGTGGCAGTGGCCGTGGAAGAGGATCCTGCTCCCCGCCACCTTCGAGCCGGGATCGAGCCGCAGCGAGCCGTCGTCGATCGCCTCGAGCAGCAGCTCGTCGACGAGCCGCGCCTGGTCCGCAACGGCCTGGGCGCGGGCGCTGCCGGGCTGCAGGCTCAGGTGCTCCTCCTTGAGCGTGAGCAGGCATGACGGCTCGCAGCCGATGATCGGCACGCCGCGCTCGGCGGAGGGCGCGAGCCGCTCGGTCATGTCGGCGGCCATCCCGCCGGCGCGGTCGAGCAGGCCCTTGGAGATGCTCGACCGCCCGCAGCAGCCGCCCGCCTCGAGCCGGACGGCGTAGCCGGCCGCCTCGAGCAGCTCGATCGCAGCGCGGCCGACCGCGGGCTCGGTGAAGGTCGTGAACGAGTCGGCGAGGAAGACGAGCTCGCGGCCCAGCCTCTTCGTGCGCCGCCTGTCCCAGCGGATCAGCGTGTCGCGCGCGAAGCGCGGCAGAGGACGGCGGCGGTCGATCCCCGCCACGCGCTCGAGCAGCGCCCGCGGCGCCAGGTTCGACAGCGGCGCCGCGGCGGACCCGATCCGGTTGAGCGTCCGGATCGAGCCGAACAGCCGCGAGCGCAGCGGCACGCCGTGGACGTCCTGGTAGTGCGAGAGGAACTCCGACTTCAGCGACGCCATGTCGACGCTCAGCGGGCACTCGCTCTTGCACGCCTTGCATTCGAGGCAGAGGTCGAGGATCTCGTGCAGCCGCTCGTCCCCCATCGCCTGTTGGGGGTCCGGGGACGAGAGCGCCTTCACGAGCGCGTTGGCTCGCCCGCGCGTGGCGTGCTCTTCCTCGCGCGTGGCCATGTAGGACGGGCACATCACGCCGATGCCGGTCTTGCGGCAGGCCCCGATGCGCTGGCAGCGGTCGGCGGCGCCGCGCATGCCGTCGGGGAACTCGAGCCGCGTCTCGATCGAGCCGGGCGGCGGCAGCGCTGGGTCGCGCAGGTCGTCGGTGATCGGGGCGGCGTCGACCATCACGCCGGGGTTCAGTCGCCCGTCCGGGTCGAACAGCGCCTTGACCCTGCGGAATGCCTCGTAGAGGTCGTCGCCGAAGATCCGCCGGTTGAACGCGCTGCGCGCCCGGCCGTCGCCGTGCTCGGAGGAGTTCACGCCGTCGAACTCGGCGACGAGGTCGACGATCTCCTCGGCGACGGCGCGCATGGTGTCGATCCCGCCGGGCTCGGTGAGGTCGACGAACGGGCGGATGTGCAGGCAGCCGACCGAGCAGTGGCCGTACCAGCCGGCGGTCAGCCCGTGGCGGTCCAGGACGTCGCGGAACGCGGCGATGTAGTCGCCGAGCCGCTCGGGCGCCACCGCGGTGTCCTCCACGAACGCGAGCGGGCGCCGGGCGCCTGAGCTGGCCGCCATCAGCAGCCCGAGGCCGGCCTTGCGGACCTTCGTCAGCGCCTCCTGCTCGGCGGCCGACTCGGCCCGCAGCGTGTGATAGCCATGGCCGTGCCGGCTCCAGGCCTTCTCGAGCTTGTCGAGCCGGTCGCGCGCCTCCTCGACGGTGTCGCCGAAGAAGGTCACGAACAGCAGCGCCTCGGGGTCGCCCTCGATCGTGTCCGACAGCGCGCGGTACTCGTGCTTCGACCGCGAGAGCTCGAGGATCGTGCGGTCGATCATCTCGATCGCCGCCGTCTTGAGCTCCAGCGCGTCCTCGGTGGCGGCGATCGCGGCCGCGAGCGACTCGAAGTGGCCGACCGCGAACAGCTTCGCCTTCGGGAGCGGGACGAGGCCGACCTCCGCCTCGGTGATGGCCACCAGCGTGCCCTCGGAGCCGGTGGCGAGTTTGGCCAGGTCGAACTCGCGCGCGAGGTAATCGAGCCGGTAGCCACCGGACTGGCGCCAGTGCTTCGGGTAGCCGGTGGCGATCGCGTCGGCGTGGTCCCGCAGGATCTCGCGCAGGCCGTCCTTGATGTGCGCCGGACCGGCATCGGGCCCGAGCGTCGCCCGCGAGCCGTCGGCCAGCACGACCTCCAGCTCGTGGACGTGGTCGATCGTAGTGCCGTAGACGATCGAGTGGCTGCCGGACGAGTTGTTGCCGATCATCCCGCCGATCGTGGCCCGGTTGGAGGTCGAGGTGTCCGGCCCGAAGCCGAGGCCGAGCCGCTGCGCGGCGCGGTTGAGGTCCTCCTGCACCACCCCAGGACCCACGCGGACGCGCCGCGCCGACGTGTCGATCTCCCCGATCGCGTCCATGTGGCGCGAGGTGTCGAGCACGATGCCGCGGCCGCCGACCGTCTGGCCGGCGAGGCTGGTGCCGGCGCCGCGCGTGACGATCGGGACGTCGAAGCGGCCGGCGATCGTGATCGCCGCCGCGACGTCGTCGGCGTCGCGCGGGAACGCGACCAGCAGCGGCTCGCGCGCGTACATGCTCGCGTCGCTCGCGTACAGGTGGCGCGAGTACGGGTCGGCGCGAACCGCCCCGCGCAGCTCACGGCGGAGCGCCGCGGCCAGTTCCCCGCCCGCGCGCACGTGCCTGCCCGAGTGCTCGCGAATCTGGATTGCCAATGCTCCTCCCCGGAAAGGTCCTACCACGATGCGGCGAACCGCAAGCCCTACTCTGGGAGCCGTGGGACGGCACTTCCTGCAGATCCCCGGCCCGACGAACGTGCCGGACCGGGTGCTGCGCGCGATCGACGCGCCGACCATCGACCACCGCGGACCCGCGTTCGCGGAGCTCGGCCACGAGGTGCTCGACGGCATGAGCGAGATCTTCCGAACCGACGGCCCGGTGGTGATCTACCCGTCGTCAGGCACGGGCGCGTGGGAGGCGGCGCTCGTCAACACCCTCTCCCCCGGCGACCGCGTGCTGGCGTTCGAGACCGGCCACTTCGCAACCCTGTGGCGCGCAATGGCCGAGCGGTTCGCGCTCGAGGTCGACTGGGTGGAGGGCGACTGGCGGCACGGCGTCGACCCCGACAAGGTGGCCGCCGTGCTGCGCAGCGACCCCTCGATCGCCGCGGTGATGGTGGTCCACAACGAGACGTCCACCGGCGTCACGAGCCGCGTCGCCGAGATCCGCGAGGCGATCGACGCCGCCGGCTCCGACGCGCTGCTGCTGGTCGACACGATCTCATCGCTGGGGTCGATCGACTACCGGCACGACGAGTGGGGCGTCGACGTGACCGTCGGCTGCTCGCAGAAGGGCCTCATGCTGCCGGCCGGCCTCGGCTTCAACGCGATCAGCGACAAGGCGCTGGCGGCCTCGGAGCGCGCGCGGCTGCCGCGCTCGTACTGGGACTGGGCGCCGATCATCGAGGCCAACCGCTCCGGCTTCTGGCCGTACACGTCGGCCACCAACCTGCTCTACGGGCTGCGCGAGGCGATCGCGATGCTGCGCGAGGAGGGGCTCGAGAACGTGTTCGCCCGCCACCAGCGGCACGCGGCGGCGACGCGCGAGGCGGTCCGCGCCTGGGGCCTCGAGGTGCTGTGCGTCGACGAGCGCGAGCACTCGGCGGCGCTGACCGCGGTGCTCGTCCCCGACCAGGTCGACGCCGACGAGGTGCGGCGCGTGATCCTCGAGCGCTTCGACATGTCGCTCGGCGCCGGGCTCGGGAAGCTCGCCGGGCGCGTGTTCCGGATCGGCCACCTGGGCGACTTCAACGACCTCATGCTGGCGGGGACCTTGTGCGGGGTCGAGATGGGGCTGCGGCTGACCGGCGTGCCGGTCGCAGGCAGCGGCGTGGAGGCCGCCCTCGCGCTGCTGGAGCGCGAGCCCGTGGCGGTGTGACGGCGCTCGCCGGCCTCCGGGTCCTGGAGCTCACCCAGGTCATGGCCGGGCCGTTCTGCGGCCAGGTGCTGGGCGACATGGGCGCCGACGTGATCAAGGTCGAGCCGCCGGAGGGTGACTCGACGCGGGAGTCGCTCGGCACGGCGGCGTTCCTCGCGGTCAACCGCAACAAGCGGTCGGTAGCGCTCGATCTCAAGTCCCCGGCGCACCAGGCCGTGCTGCACCAGCTCGCGCGCGACGCCGACGTGCTGCTCGAGAACTATCGCCCCGGCGTCGCGGCCCGGCTGGGCGCGGACTGGGAGACGCTGTCGGAGCTCAACCCGCGGCTGATCTACGCCAGCGTGTCGGGCTTCGGGCAGACCGGCCCGTACGCGCAGCGGCCGGGCTACGACCTCATCGCCCAGGGGCTCTCGGGCGTGATGAGCGTCACCGGTGAGCCGGGCGGCGACCCCGTCAAGTGCGGCATCCCCATCAGCGACCTGTCGGCCGGGCTGTTCTGCGCGGTCGCGATCCTCTCGGCCGTGATCGCCCGCGAGCGCACGGGCCGCGGGCAGCGCATCGACACGTCGCTGTTCGAGGGCGCGCTCGCGCTGTCGATCTGGGAGACCGCCGAGCTGTGGGGCACCGGGCAGGTGCCGCAGCCGCTGGGCTCGGCGCACCGCCTGACCGCGCCGTACCAGGCGGTGCGCACGGCCGACGGGCACATCACGGTCGGTGCCAACAACCAGCGGCTGTGGCAGCGGCTGTGCGAGGCGATCGGGCGGCCCGAGCTGGTGTCGGATAAGCAGTTCGAGACCAACGAGGGACGGATGGCTCACCGGGTCGAGCTCGTCGCGGAGCTGGAGGCGGCGCTGGCCGTGCGGTCGACCGACGAGTGGGTCTCGGTGCTGATCGATGCCGGCGTGCCGTGCGGGCCGATCCACGACTACCGGCAGGTGTTCGAGGACGAGCACACGCAGGCGCGCGAGATGGAGGTGCGGCTCCAGCATCCGGTCGAGGGCGAGATCCGCGCGCTCGGGATCCCGGTCAAGCTGTCCGACACCCCGGGCGCGATCCGGCGGCCGGCGCCGCTGCTGGGCGAGCACACGGCCGAGGTGCTGCGCGAGGCCGGCATCCCCGAGGCGGAGATCGCGGCGCTGTGATCGAGTGGGAGCGTCGCGGCCCGGCCGCGTGGGTGACGTTCAGCCGCCCCGAGGCGCACAACGCGATGACGTTCGAGATGTACGAGGAGCTGTTCGGCTGCTGCGAGCGGGCGGACGCGGACGACGACGTGCGCGTGCTCGTGCTGCGGGGCGCCGGCGGTCGCGCGTTCGTGGCGGGCACCGACATCCGCCAGTTCCTCGAGTTCTCCTCCGGCGAGGACGGGCTCGAGTACGAGGCGACGATCGACCGCATCGTCGGCCGGCTCGAGACCGTGCGCGTGCCGACGATCGCGCTGGTCGACGGCTTCGCGATGGGCAGCGGGCTCGCGCTGTCGGCCGCGTGCGACCTGCGGATCTGCACGCCTACCGCCGTGTTCGGGCTCCCGATCGCGCAGACGGTCGGCAACTGCCTGTCGATGGAGAACTACGCGCGGCTGGCGGCGCTGCTCGGCGAGGCGCGGGTGAAGGACATCGTGTTCACGGCGCGGCGGGTGGGCGCCGAGGAGGCGCTGGCGATCGGGCTCGCGACCGAGGTGGTCGAGGACGCCGAGGCGCGCGTCGAGGAGCTGTGCTCGCTGCTCGCGTCGCACGCCGCGATGACGCTGTGGGCCACCAAGGAGGCACTGCGGCGCCTGCGGCCTGTGCCGGACGGCGACGACCTCGTGCGCGAGGTCTACGGCAGCGACGAGTTCCGCGAGCGAGTTCGGGCGTTCCTCAAGACCAGCGGATGATCTTGCCGAACTGGATCAGCTCGCCGTAGTGGCGCGGCTCGACCGGGCGCAGCGCCAGGTCGAGCGGCGCGACGGCGGCCTGCGCGGGCGTCTGAGCCTCGCTCATATCGGCGAACCACGGCCGCGACGCCTCGGTGTCGACCAGGCCCGGGCACACGGCGGCGACGAGCGTGCCGTCGCGTGCGTCGGCGGTTCGGCGCTCGCGGGCGAGCGCGCGGACGGCCGCCACCTGCCCGATCTTCGAGGGGATGTTGATCCACTCCGGCCATCCCTCGGCGGCGTCGCGGCCGTCTACGACCGCATCGCGCCACGCGAGCATCACCGCGTCGACGCCGTCGAGCGTGTCTGGCCCGAAGCGGGCGTGCAGCGGCTCGCTCAGCTGCCGCAGCGACCCGAACGCGCTCGCCACGACCAGCAGCCTGCCGCCGGGCCGCATGCGCGGATGGAAGGCGCGCAGCATCCGCGTCGTGCCGAGGTTGTTGGTGTCGACGAACGGCCCGACCAGCTCCGCCCGCGGCGTGTCCGGCGTGAGCCGCGCCGCCGCGTTGGAGAAGACGATGTCGACCTCGCCGACCTCGGCGGCGAGCGCCTCGACCGCGGCGCCGTCGCGTACGTCGAGCACGCGCGGACGTACCTCGGCGCGAGCGTCGCCGAGCCGCGCGGCCGCAGCGTGGACTCGCTCCGGATCGCGGCCGGTGAGATAGACGACGTCGCCGGGCGCGAGCTTCCGCGCGAGGCCCTCGGCGAGCGCGAAGCCGAGGCCCTGGTTGGCGCCGGTGACGATGGCGGTCTTCATAGCTTTCATCGTCACCCTGCAGCTGGTATGCGTCAAACGCAGGTATTGCATCGATAAGATGCGTACTTCGCATGGATACGGATCTACTCCGAGCCTTCCGCGAGGTCGCCCGTCGCGGGTCGTTCACCGCCGCCGCGGACGCGCTCCAGTACACGCAGTCCGCGGTCTCGCGCCAGATCGCGGCGCTCGAGCGGGAGCTCGACGCGCCGCTCTTCGACCGGCTGCCGCGCCGCGGCGTGCGCCTCACCGACGCCGGCCGCAGCCTGCTGCCGCACGCCGAGGCGGTGCTCGAACGCGTCGGCTCGCTGCGCCGCGACGTCGCGGCGGTCGGCCGGCTCGAGGCCGGTCGTCTCCGCGTCGGTGCCTTCCAGACCGCCAACGCCGAGCTCGTCCCACGCGCGCTCGCGGCCTTCCGCGCGGAGCATCCGAACGTGGAGCCGGACCTGGTCGAGGGGACGTCGCCGCGTCAGCTCGCTCGCCTGCGCGCCGGCGATCTGCACGTCGCCGTGGTCAGCTCGGCGGTCGAGACCGATGGTGTCGAGCTCGCTCCGCTGCTGCGCGAGCCGATGCTCGTCGCGCTGCCGCGCTCCCACGCTCTTGCCGGGCGGCGCTCGCTGCGGCTGGCGGAGCTCGCCGACGAGCCGTGGATCGCCGGCGACCCGGGCGTGCAGGATCCCCTGCTCACGCTCGCGCCCGACTTCGCCGAGGAGGGCCGGATCGCGTTCATCGTGCGCGATTGGGGCACCAAGCAGGGCCTCGTCGCCGCCGGGTTCGGGATCACGCTCGTCCCCGCGCTGGCCGCCGGCACGGTGCGCGCCGGCATCACGCTGGTGGCACTGCACGGGGACGACGCGCCGGCCCGGCCCGTCTACGCGGCGACCGCGACAGGTATCGCGCGACCGCCGGTCGTCGATCCGTTTCTGCGCGCGCTTCGGCGGACCGTGGCCGAGCTGCGGCTCGCCTCGCGCTAGGCGATCAGCGACGCCATCGTGTGCACGAAGTGCAGCTCGCCGTCGCGCTCGCTCGGCCGAAAGCCGGTGGGCGGCCCGCCGCGCAGCTCCGCGGTCAGTGCCGCCCGGATCTCGTCCGCCGCTTCGAGGGACGGCTCGGTCTGGCGCAGCCACGGCTCGAGCGGGCGCACGACGTCGCGGACCTCGACGTCGTCGGCCTGCACGAGCGTCGTGAGCTCGTCGAGCTCGAGCATGCGCACGTGCGACGGGTCGCGCAAGGCTTCGAGCCGGTTCTGCGTCTCGGCCGCCTCGGGGTGCGCGATCAGGTCCGCGACCGCCAGCCGGCCACCGGGTTTGAGGACGCGCCGCATCTCGGCGAGCTGGACGGCCGGGTCCTCGAAGTGATGGACCGCGAAGCGGGTCACGACGACGTCGAAGCTCGCGTCGAGGAACGGAAGCGCGGCAGCGTCGCCCTGGACGAACAGCACGTTGGGCGGCGCCTGCGCGCGGCCCTGCTCCAGCATCGCCCGCGTGGCGTCGAACGCCACCGCGGCGCGGACCGACGGGGCGAGCCGGCGCGCGACGTGCCCGGTCCCGGCCGCGACGTCGAGCACGAGGTCGTCGGCGCCCAGCGACAGGCGCTCGAACAGCCACTCAGAGTCGGTCGTGAACAGGCGGTTGAAGCGCGGATCCTCGAACGCCGCCGCCTGCTGCGTGAACGACCGCTCGCGCTCCCCGCTCATGCTGCGAGCGTAGCTCAGGCCGGGCAGCGTGAGCGCGAGTCCGGCTGGTGGCCCGACGACCGTCGCCGCGGCGATCGCGCCGATCGCGAGCACCGCCCAGCGGGCAGGCGTCGTCGCCCCGCCGCCGTGCGGCGGTCGTCCCCGCGCGTCGTTCATCGCGGGATCTCCACCACCATCCGGCAGCCGCGCGGCTCCCGCGACTCCGCGCGGATCGCGCCGCCGTGGGCATCGACGATCCAGCGCGCGATCGCGAGGCCGAGGCCGGTGCCTCCGTCGCGCGTGGCCCGCGCGGCGTCCGTGCGGTGGAAGCGCTCGAACACTCGCTCGGCCTCGTCGGGCGGGATGCCCGGGCCCTCGTCGGCGACCACGATCGTCGTCCGGCCGTGGGTCGCGGCGTGCGCGGTGAGCCACACGCGGCCCTCCGGCGGCGAGTGGCGGACCGCGTTGTCGAGCAGGTTCGCGACGACCTGGTGCATGCGCTCCGGGTCGCCGCTTGCCAGCAGGTCCCCAGGCTGGACGTCCACCCGCAGCCACACCGGCCGCGCCTCGTAGAGCTC
>JBKOYW010000435.1:0-3307 GCA_046744275.1 Actinomycetota bacterium | reverse complement strand
GCGCCGGCATTCCGCGCGGATCACGCCGAGCTCGCGGCCGCCGATCAAGAGCGAGTCCGCGGCCGGCGTGTCGACCACGCCCTCCGCGATCGGCTCGTACGTCTCCGAGGTGACCAGCTCGAGGTGCTGGCGCACAGTGCTGGCTGCACGCCGAACGAGCTTCGAGTCGGTGTCGTTGGCGGCGCCGTTGAGCTCGCGGGTCTCGGTGTGGAGCGCGTCGAAGTCGCTAGTGCTGAAGTCGAGGCGCCTGATCCGGGCCCGCAGGATGGTCCACAGTGAGGACTCCACGTCGTCGGCGCGCGCGCACACCTGCGCCATCGGCTCGCGCTGGGATTCCCGGTACTGGATCCCCGCGAGCGCCAGGCCGGCTACCGCGATCAGCGTGGCCACCACCCATGCCAGCACCTTCCAAGGGACGCGGGGTGATGGATGTCCCTCGCCGGCGCGGGACATGGCGCGACCCTCTCACTCAGCCCGCGAGTTCGCGATATACCCCCGCCGTCTGTTGTGCGATCGCTGACCAGTCGAACTCGCGCACGGCGCGCTCGCGCCCCGCGCGACCCATCGCCGCCGCCCGCGCCGGGTCCGCCACGAGCGCGTTGACACGCTCGGCGATTCCCGCGACGAACCCGTCCGGATCGCGCGGCTCGATCGACCCGTCGGCGGTCTCGAACGGCACGAGCAGGCCGGTCTCGCCGTCGACGACGACCTCGACGATCCCGCCGGTCGCCGTCGCCACCACCGCGGCCTCGCACGCCATCGCCTCCAGGTTCACGATCCCCAGCGGCTCGTAGATCGACGGGCATGCGAACACCGTCGCGTGGCTGAGCAGCTGGATGACCTCGCGCTTCGGGAGCATCTGCTCGAGCCAGATCACGTTGCCGCGCTCGGCCCGCAGCCGCTCGACCCGCTGCGAAACGTCGGCGGCGATCTCCGGCGTGTCGGGCGCCCCGGCGCACAGGACGAGCTGCGCCGACGGGTCGAACTGCAGCGCCGCGTCCACCAGGTACGGCACGCCCTTCTGGCGCGTGATCCGACCCACGAACACCACCGACGGCCGATCCGGATCGACACCGTGCTTCTCCAGCACGTCGGTGCCGCGATCCGGCGTGTACTCCTGCGCGTCGATGCCGTTGTAGATGACCGGCACCTTCGAAGGGTCGATCGCCGGGTAGCACTCGAGGATGTCGCGCCGTGAGCCCTGCGAGACCGCGATCACGCGATCGGCGCCCTCGAGCGCGAGCTTCTCGCACCAGCTCGACAGCGCATAGCCGCCGCCGAGCTGCTCAGCCTTCCACGGGCGCAGCGGCTCCAGTGAATGCACGGTCGCCACGTGCGGTACGCCGTACGTGAGCCTCGCGAGATGGCCGGCGAGCTGCGCGTACCAGGTGTGGGTGTGGACGACGTCGGCACCGTCGACAGCGGCCGCCATCGAGAGGTCGATCGACATCGCGCGCAGCGCGGCGAGGTGCGGCGCATCGCCCGCCAGCGCATCCCACGCGCGGTGCCCGACGACCCCGTCGCGGTCCTCGCCCCACGCGTGCACGGTCACCTCCTCGACCCGCCCCAGCTCGCGCGCCAGATATTCGACGTGGACGCCGGCGCCGCCGTAGACCTCGGGCGGGAACTCGCGCGTGAGCAGCGCGACCTTCACGACACCACGGCGCCCTTGCCGACCACGACCACGCCGCCGTCGGACACCGTGAAGCGCTCGCGGTCGGCCGCCGGGTCGACGCCGATCTCCGCCCCCGGCTCGACGCGCACGTTCTTGTCGAGGATCGCCCGCCGCACGACCGCGTCGCGGCCGACGTCGACGCCCTGCATGAGCACCGAATCCTCGACCACTGCATACGAGTGCAGGTGGACGCCGGGCGAGAGCACCGAGCGCCGCGCGGTCGCGCCGGAGATCACGACCCCCGCACAGACCATCGAGTCGAGCGCCTCCCCACGCCTCCCGTCCTCGTCGAACACGAACTTGGCGGGTGGCAGCGCCTCCTGCCAGGTGAGGATCGGCCACTCCATGTTGTAGAGGTTGAACACGGGGTGGATCGAGATCAGGTCCATGTGCGCCTCGTGGAAGGCGTCGAGCGTCCCGACGTCGCGCCAGTAGCCGTGGTCGCGCTCGCTCTCACCCGGCACGTGGTTCTTCGAGAAGTCGTAGACGTGCGCCGCCCCGCTGTCCACGAGCATCGGCACGATGTTCCCGCCCATGTCGTGGCTCGACGCCGATGCCTCGGCGTCGGAGCACACGGCGTCGATCAGCGCCTCTGTCGTGAAGAGGTAGTTGCCCATCGAGGCGAAGACCTGGTCCGGCGCATCGGGCAGGCCGACGGCGTCCTTCGGCTTCTCGCGGAACGCCGTGATCGTGTGGCCGTCCTCACCCGCCTCGACGACGCCGAACTGGTCGGCCTGCGCCAGCGGCGCCCGCAGCGCCGCGACCGTCACGGCCGCGCCGGTCTCGATGTGCTGGTCGAGCATCTGCCCCGGGTCCATGCGGTAGATGTGGTCGGCACCGAACACGGCCACGTAGTCGGGCCGCTCGTCGTAGAGCAGGTTGAGGTTCTGGTAGATCGCGTCAGCCGACCCGGAGAACCAGTACGGCCCGCGCCGCATCTGCGCGGGCACCGGCGTGACGTAGTTGCCGAGCAGCGGCGACAGGTGCCAGGTCTGGGCGATGTGGCGGTCGAGCGAGTGGCTCTTGTACTGCGTGAGCACGACGATCCGCCGGAAGCCGGCGTTGACGAGGTTCGAGAGCGCGAAGTCGATCAGCCGGTAGTTGCCGCCGAACGGCACGGCGGGCTTGGCCCGGTCGGCCGTGAGGGGCGCCAGCCGCTTCCCCTCCCCGCCCGCCAGCACGATCCCGAAGATGTTCATGCAGCCCCCAGCGCTCGGTCGACGATCTGCTTGGCCTCGCCGAGGATCCGCTCCAGGCGCTCCTCGCCGTCGAGAGCCTCGGCGTACACCTTGTACACGTCCTCGGTGCCGGAGGGTCGCGCGGCGAACCAGCCGTGCTCCGCGACGACTTTCAGGCCGCCGATCGGCGCCCCGTTGCCGGGCGCCGCCGTCAGCTTCGCCGTGATCGGGTCGCCGGCCAGGTCCGCCGCCGTCACCGCCTCCGGCGACAGCTTCTTCAGCGCCGACTTCTGCGCCGGCGTCGCCGGCTGGTCCACCCGCGTGTAATACGACGCGCCGTGCTTCGCCGCGATCTCCGCGGCGTGCTCGCCCGGGTCCTGGCCGGTCCGGGCGGTGATCTCCGCGGCCAAGAGGTCGGCGATGATGCCGTCCTTGTCGGTCGTCCAGACGGTGC
>JBKOYW010000165.1:0-6685 GCA_046744275.1 Actinomycetota bacterium | reverse complement strand
CAGCAAGGGCTGAAGGATGTCGTGCCCGCCAGCGACCTCGTCGAGGGCCTGCTCAACGACGGCGAGCGCCCGCCCGTGCGCAGTCGCGATGGGTCGCGCGAGCTGTATCCGGGCGTGCCGCTGCCCCACTTCAACGAGGTGGACGAGGGCGCGGCGGTGGATGCGCTGGTGACCAACCGAGTCTGGACCGCGATGGGCTTCGACCCGGCCACCACGCTGCACGACGTCCGCTGGGGTGCTGAATACGACGGCCGGTTCGTGTGGGTCTTCGAGATCTCCGGCTCTGTGCCGGCTTCGCACAACGGCGGCTACGACAAGTCGTGGAGCATGCGGCAGCCGCCCATGTACTTCCCGCTCGGCGGCGGGACGCTGAGCGGCGTGTCGAAGCCCGGAGCGGTCGTCTGGTCCCGCTTGTTCGTCATGGACGGCGCGCTCCACGTCGACCTCGGCCGCGCCACGGCGCTTGCCCTGCCGGACGAGGAGACCCAGCGGCGGCTCGCGGCCACGACGCCTCAGTGGCCGATCATGCACGCCGTCCTGCACGGGATCACGCGGGACCAGTTCATGGCTCGGCACAAGGCGAACCACCTGCAGGTGGCGTACGCGCCGGACGACGATACCGCCGACCGGGCGCTGCACGCCAAGGCCGCGATGTTCGCCGAGCTCGGCATCCGGGTGCATCTGTGCGGGCACGTGCAGCGGCCGTAGCCAGCGGGAGCCGGGCCGAAACATCGGATGACGACGGCGGGCTGGCGATCGCCGTCTCTTGAAAACGCTTGACAGTTGCCGGATCGGCTCGTACCGTCCGGGGCTAGACCTCGGATGTATGGCGCGGGAGGCGCGCCGGGAGGAAGCGTGCGATGAGCCCACGTGAGATCACGCGCCGGCACTTCATCGGCTCGACCCTGGCGGGCGCGCTGGCGGCCGGCCTTCCGGCTGGCGCCGCCGCGGCGCCGTTCGAGGCAGCGTCGCTGGTTCTTGACGACCGGATGCGGTCGCCCAACGCGTGGCGCCGCTTCATGGCGAGCCAGGACATGGTGTGGACTCGCGTGCCGGCCGACTTCTTCGAGGCGCCGTTCATGGGCAACGGCGGGCTTGCCGCGTCGCTGTACCGGCATCCGAGCCGACAGCGGGTCCAGCTCACGCTCGGCGACAGCCGGGTGCACGACCACCAGGATGTTCTCGGTCCGGTGACGAACCTCGGCCAGACCGCCGAGATGTCGAACGCGGTCTGGGGCCAGGCCCGGCTGCGGATCGGCTACCTGACGCTCGAGACCGCCGGAGACGTCACCGGCGTCGACCTGCGGCTGTCGCTGTGGGACGCCGAGCTGACGGGGACGGTGACGACCACGCTGGGCACGGTGGTCCTGCGGGCGTTCGTGCACGCGACCGAGGACCTGCTCGTCGTGGAGCTGATGCCGGACGCCGGCGAGCGCGCTCTCGCCTGGTCGTTCACGCCGTATCCCGCCATCAGTCCGCGCGCCGAGGGTCGCACGCCGCCGCCGGGCTACCAGGAGAACCCCGATCCGGTCGTCACCACGACGCCCGACGGCGGCGAGTGCCTGCAGGACCTCGTCGCCGGCGGGCAGACTGCGACCGCCTGGCGCCATCGCACGGACGCCGACGGCACGAGCACGCTGGTCGCGACCGTGGCGCACACCTATCCGGACGCGAGCGCCGCCGAGCAGGCCGCCCGCACGGCCGACCGTGGCGTGGACGAGTCGGTCGAAGAGCTCGCCGGGGCGCACCGGCATTGGTGGCACGGCTTCTACCCGAGGAGCTTCGTGTCGATCCCCGACGCGCGCCTGCAGAGCTTCTACTGGATCCAGCTCTACAAGATGGCGAGCGCGACCCGCGCTGACCGCCCGGTGATCGGGACCGCCGGGCCGTGGCTGGAGCCGACGAGCTGGCCCGCCACGTGGTGGAACCTCAACGTCCAGCTCGAGTACTGGCTGATCCACGCGACCGGCCACCACGAGCTCGATTCGCTGTCATGGGAGCTCGACCGCTACGGCGACAACCTGACCCTCAACGTGCCCGAGGCATACCGCGCGGACTCGGCGGCGATCGGACGCACCACGCAGGAGGACCTGACCAACGGGTCCACGGTCGCGGTCCCGGGCACCGTCAGCCCAGACGCGCTGCCCGAGGTCGGCAACCTCACGTGGGCGCTGCACGACGCCTGGCTCGCCTACCGGCACACGATGGACGACGGCGTCCTGCGCGACCTCGTCTATCCGCTGCTGCGGCGGGCGGTCAACTTCTACCTGCACTTCCTGACCGAGGACGCCGACGGCCGGCTGCATCTGCCGGAGACGTTCTCGCCGGAGTACGCGCTCGCGCGCGACTGCAACTACGACCTCGCGCTGCTGTCGTGGGGCTGCCGGACGCTGCTCGACTCCGCCGACCGGCTCGGGATCGCCGACGAGCTGCGTCCGCGCTGGCGCGACGTGCTGAACCGGCTGGTCGACCCGCCGCAGGGGCCGGACGGCCTGTGGATCGGCGCGGACGTGCCGCTCACCTCCTCGCACCGGCACTACTCGCACCTGCTGTGGTTCTACCCGCTGTATCTCTTCGACGCCTCGACGCTCGAGCAGCGGGACCTGCTCGAGCGCTCGCTCGCCCACTGGGTCGGCTTCTCCGGCGCGCTCCAGGGATACACGTTCACGGGCGCCGCGTCGATGACCGCGCTGCTGGGCGAGGGCGACCGCGCGCACGAGTATCTCGACACGCTGCTGGACGACTTCATCCAGCCCAACACCATGTACAAGGAGGGCTCGAGCCCGGTGATGGAGACGCCGCTGTCTGGCGCCCAGTCGCTGCACGACATGCTCGTGCAGTCGCATGGAGGCACGATCCGGGTGTTCCCCGCCGTGCCCGAGGCGTGGGACGACGCGGTCATCCACGAGCTGCGGACCGAGGGCGCGTTCCTCGTCAGCGCCGCCCGCCGCGGCGGCCGGACGCAGTTCGTGCACGTCGAGAGCCTGGCCGGCGAGCCGTGCCGCGTGGCGCCCGGGCTGCCGGGTCCCTACGAGGTGCGGGACGCCCGCAGCGGCCGCCCGGTGACGTGGCGGGAACTGCCCGGCGGCGTGCTCGAGATCGACCTCGACCGGAAGGCGGCGGTCGTGATCGTCACCCGAGGCACGCAGCCGGAGATGACGATCGCCCCGGTCGCGACGGATTCCACGGGGGCGTCGTGGGGGCTTCCCCGCTGATCGTGAACGTCACGTGAGTCACTCCCGCGGGGCGGCCACCCTGATCCGGTCGAGGTCCGGAGCGCCGGCGGTGTCGTTGAAGAACCTGATCGAGTTGGCGCCCGCAACCAGCGGCACGCTGATCTTCGCCGTGGCAGGGTCGTTCGAGCTCGTGCCGCTCAGCTGCACCGTGACGGCCGGGCCGCCGTTGACGCTCACGTAGAACGTCCGCGTGCCGCTGACCAGGTAGTCCATGTACAGGTCGTACTGGCCCGCGGCGTCGATGGTGATGCCGTTGACCGTGAGGTGGTTGCTCGGGTTGCTGCCGATGAAGCGCACCTTCGTGCCGCCCGAGCACAGGAAGCACCCCGTCGGCGCCGCCTGGCCGCTGAACGTGTTCGATGAGGCTTCGGCCTCGATCTCGGCCACGAGGCCCGGCGGGATCACGTCCACCTGCATCGACCCGCTTGCCTGCTGCGGGCGACCGAACGCGCTGAACGACGCCCGGATCGGCAGCTTCCGGATGCCGGGGGTGGCGTCCGCGGGCACGGTGACGGTCCAGGACCCGGTCAGCGTCTGTCCCGATTCCAGGCGCTTCGCGGTCGCCGGGCCGGGCTCGATGGTCCAGCCGGCGGGTAGCTGCGGTGCCAGCGTGACGTCGTCGACCGGATCGATGTCGTCCAAGCGGAGCTCGGCGGCCAGCTTGAACGTCCCGCCGGGATTCACCGGCGCCGTGAGCGGCTCGAGGCTGATCCTGGTCCGCGGCACATACGAGGCCGGCGGTAGCGGCGTGACCGCGATCCGGTCGAGGCCGACCGCGCCGGACCCGGTGAACCTGATGCTGTTCGCGCCGGCCTTCAGCGGCACCGAGATCGCGGTCCTCGAGGGAACGTCCCTGCTCTGGCCACTGACAGGGAGGCTGACGGCCGGGGCGCCGTTGACGCTGACTCCGAGGGAGCCCGTGCCGGCGGCGGTGTAGTGGATCGCGAGCCGGTGGTCGCCCGCCTCGGCGGCCCCGACGCCGTCGAGCGTCACGGCCCCGCCGCCCAGGCTTACCTGGCGCGCGCCCGAACAGGCGTCGCACCGGACGACCTTCGCCGAGCCGCTCGTCGTGCCGTTCTCCGCCTCGCCCGGGAGCGGGTTCTCCGCGCTGTACGGGTAGCCGTGCCCGACGTACAACTCGTCGATCGCGAGCTTGTTGTAGTAGGCAGGAACCTTCGGCGTGCCCCAAGTACTCAGCACCTCGAGGCGGATGTAGCGGGCGCGCTGCGGCCCGATATCGATGAACTGGGCGCCGCGGGCGCTGGGCATCGTCCCGGTCCTGACCGGCTCCCCCCAGCGCCTCCCGTCGTCGCTCACGTACACCCGGTAGTCCTTGATGCGCGAGGAGTCCTCCGCTCGGCCGAACGTCTCGCGGTTGTACGTCGGCGACCACTCGCGCTGGTTGATCGCGAGGGACGACGAGGGCTTGCGCGCGCCGAGGTCGAGGTCGATGGTCGCCGGCACGCTGCGGTCGGCATCCCAGTAGTCGAGATAGCTTCCGTCGGTGAGGTTGCTCGCCGGGAAGCCGGAGGCGGACGCGGACGCGGTCGCCTTGATCGAGTGCTGCGGATAGAGGCCCTGCTTACCGTCGGTGGTGACCTCGAACACGGTGTCGTAGGCGTCCCAGCGCTCGACGCCGAGGATGGTCAGGTAGCCGCCGGACTGGTTGAACCGGAGGGGCCGGCCGGTCCGCACGTCGGAGACCGCGGTGACCTTGTAGCCATTGTCGCGGACGCGGACCATGTCCTCGAACCGCGGCTTGGTGGTGACGTGGACGTACTGGGTGTCGGGGTCGTCCTTGTCGACGGTGATGACCCCGTGCGCGCCGTCGTTGAGCGCGCCGGGCTGCATGCCCCCGTACATGTACCCGCCGCCCTCCGTCCCGCCGATCGACTTCCAGATCGGAGGGAGGTAGTCCGCCATGAAGTTGTTGAAGGCCTCCTGGCGCGGTGGGAACCGCCCGTTGACCATGGCCGTCTCGGCCATCAGCGACTTGATCGAGGATCCCGCGTTCGTGATGTAGCGGCCGATGCTGAGGTCGTAGTCGACCACCGCGTCGTTGCCGTCCCACCACCACTGGCCGGTGGTCGGCAGCTTGTAGTCGGCCTCGGTCAGTCGTGGCATCGGCGTCCATACCGCCTGCGGGTAGTCGTAGTCCGGCGTCATGCCGGTCTTCTGCTCGTTGCTGACCGTGTCCATGATCGGCGTGTCCTCGTTGTTGTTGCTCAACAGCCAGGACGGCCGCCGCTCGCGGATCTGCTCGTAGAGGTGGTGGTCCTCCCAGTAGGCGTTGTCGTTGTCGATCCAGAAGCCGGCGAGGTCCGGGTACTTGTCCATGACCTCGAAGAAGAGGTCGTAGCTGTACTCGCCGAAGCCCTCGCGCGTGGTGAGGTCGACCTGCTTGCCCTTGTAGGCCGAGTAGGCCGCCGAGTCGAGCGTCTCGATGTTCTGCTCGTTGTGCCACTGCGGGTCGTCGGTCATGTAGAGGATCACCTTCAGGCCTTCGGCCTTGGCCGCCGCGATCGTCTCGCCGAGGAAGTCGCGCGTGGTGGCGCAGCTGCCCGGGATCTTCGACGGCCACGGGCGGGCGTAGCCGAGACGGCTGTGGAACGTCGTCAGCACGAGGTAGGACGCGTGCAGCTTCTGCGCCTCCCGCACCCAGTAGCGCGGGTCCCAGCCGCCGTCGGTGACGGCCTTCTCCCACTCGGCGCAGTCGAGGTGCTTCGGCTCCGTGAACATGCCCCAGTGCAGGAATAGGCCGGCCGTCGAGTCGCGCATCCACGCCTGTCGCGGATGCTGCAGCTGCGCGTGCGCGGGCTGCGCCGCGCTCATACCGATCCCGATCGCGGCCAGGACCGTCACGATCCCGGTTCGCGCCAGCGCTGTCCGTCGAGTCATCTCCGCCTCCCGAACTCCCGATTCGTCCGATTACTCCGCGCGCTCCGACGTACTCCCTGTCCGTATACCCCCTGGAGCGCCTGAAAGATCGGATGTCTCAGTCTAGAGTCTTTGGCTAGCCCTGGCCGTTCGTGTTGCCGTGGCCCGCGCGTGCGGGGGAGTAGCTTTCAGCGGCACGTCGACTCGCGGGAGAGGAGATGGTCGTGCGCGCGGGTGCGGTGGTGATGTTGGGCGTGGCGCTGGCGTTGGCGAGCCCGGCGGTTGCGGGCGCCGCGAATCCGGCGCCGGAGGTGTCGGTGAGCCCGCTGGGGTCCGTGCGGAGGTGAGCTGGATGACGATCGCGGCGGCGCGTTCGGCGATCGCGGCGGCGGGCTGCCGCAGCGTGGCGGCGATCTCGGTCCAGGAGTTCCCGGCCAGGCGCATGGCGAGGATGGCGTGGTCGGCAGGGTCGATCCGCGCGGCCGCGCGCCTCTGCGCGCGCAGCGATACCGCCGGCGGCGGATTGGCGTCACGGGCGGCGGCGCGGATCGCCTCCAGCAGCGCGCGTTCGG
>JBKOYW010000060.1:0-6923 GCA_046744275.1 Actinomycetota bacterium | reverse complement strand
GGCCGCCCGGCGGGTGCTCGTGGACGTGGTCAACGAGCTCGGCGGCGCGGATGCCGTGCGCGGCCGGCAGGTGCGGGCGCCGCGATGATCGAGGCGCTCCGCCGGGAGCTCGAGGCCCGCGCCAACCCGGCGAAGGCGCCGGACATGCAGGCGTACATGAAGTCGGCGATGCCGTTCCTCGGCGTCCAGAGGCCGGGGCGCGAGGAGATCGCCCGCGCCGTCCGACCTCGCGCTGCTCTACGACTGCATCGAGCCGAGCCGCTCGGACCGCGAGTTCTTCATCCGCAAGGGCATCGGCTGGGCGCTGCGCGCCTACGCGTGGGTCGATCCCGACGAGGTCGAGCGCTACTGCGCGACGCACGATCTGAGCCCGCTCAGCCGCCGCGAGGCGCTCAGGAATCTGGACCGGATCCGCGCCACGTAACGTTCAGCACAGTGCCTGTGCAGCTCTACGGCGTCATCGGGGACTGCGGGGTCCTTGGCGGCCTCCGGCACCCCACCATGCACCCGATGCAGGCCCTTGGCCACGGGCTCGGCCTCTGCCACGTGCGCACGCAGGTCGCGTTGGACGAGCCGTCGGCGCACTTGCCGGAGGAGCTGCCGCACCTGACCGAGTCGGTGCGCGGCTACCTCGAGGTGGTCTCGCGCGAGACGCCGGTGATCTACGCGGTGATCGAGGACGACGACCAGGCCGCGTGCGGCTGGCACGACGGGCGGCTGCAGCTCGGCCCGCTCCACAGCCATGGCGCGCCGCCCGCGCGCCGACTGTTCCGCCGCCAGGAGTTGCGCGCCGTCGATGCCGGGCTGCGCTGGCTCGGCGCCCCGCGTACGCAGGACGTCGGCCTCGACGAGCAGCGCGAGTGGGAGCCGCGCTGAGCTACTTCAGCAGCCGGGAGAGCCGGCGGTCCTTGAGCACGCGGTCCTCGGTCTGGCAGTGCGGGCAGTAGCTCATGACGTAGTCCTCGTAGAACACCGCCTCGAGCACGGTCTCGCAGCGCGGGCACGGCTCGCCCTGGTGTGCGTGCACGCGCGTCGGCTTCGGGAACTTCTCCGGGAGCGGCAGCTCGACCGACTCCTCGTAGACGTCGATCACGCGGCCCAGCTCGCCGGCGATCGCGTCGCGCAGCGCGTCGGCCTCCTCCTCGGACAGGTCGTCGCCGCGCTTGAACGGCGACAGGCGGGCGGCGTGGAGGATCTCGTCCACCCACGTGCGTCCGATGCCGGCGATCACGCGCTGGTCGCGCAGCATCGAGTGCAGCGGGCGCGGCGCGGCGAGCCGGTCCGCGAGGTCCTCCGGCGGATCCGGCCACGCCTCGGGACCGAGGGTGACCAGCGCCTCGTCGGCCTCGACCGCGTCCGGCCGCAGGAGCTTCACCCACGCGGCCTGCTTGGTCCCGAACTCGCGCACGCGCAGCTCGCGGTCGCCGGACAGTCGGATCAGCACGCGCGACGTGCGGTCCTTCATCGAGGCGCGCTTGTCGAACATCTGCGCGCGGCCCGCGCTCATCAGGTGCAGCAGCAGCGTCAGCTCGCCGTGGGACGGGCTCTCCACGTCCAGCAGCAGCAGCTTGCCGCGGCGTCGCACGCCGCTGAAGGTCGCGCCGTCGAGCGCCGAGAACGGCGGATCGAACGTCTTCAGCGCGTTGAGGCCGGGCGTGAGCGCGGACTCGATCGTCTCGCCGGGCAGCGCCGCGTCCAGGCGCCGGGCGACGATCTCCATCTCGGGCAGCTCAGGCAGCTGCGCTCCTCTCGCCGAGCAGCGCGAGCACCTCGTCGTCGTGGGTCTTGGGCGAGGCCTTCTCGATCACGTGCGTGACCGTGCCGTCGCCGTCGATGATGAACGTCGACCGCTGCGCGCCCCAGTACTTCTTGCCGTACATGCTCTTCTCGACCCAGACGCCGTAGGCGTCGCAGACCGCATGGTCCTCGTCGGCGAGCAGCGTGAAGTTCAACGACTGCCCGCCGTGGAACTTCTTGACGCGCGCGACCGGGTCGGGCGAGACCCCGACCACCGTGGCGCCGGCAGCCTCGTAGTCGGCCGCGCGGTCGCGGATGCCGCACGCCTGCGTCGTGCAGCCGGGCGTGTCGGCCTTGGGATAGAAGTAGAGGACCAGGGTCCGGCCGGCGAAGTCGCTCAGCGAGACCTCCCTCCCGTCCTGGTCTGGCAGCGTGAACTCGGGCGCCTTCTCGCCGGCTTCGATCATGGGAAAGACAGTACCGTCCGCTCATGGACCCCTGGGTGCAGGAGGCCGCAGCGGACATCGGCAAGCGGGCGGTTCGGGAGCTGGAGGCGCTGGTCGGCGTCTCGTCGCCGTCCGGCGACATCCACGGGGCCGAGGAGTGCGCCGCGGTGTGCGCGGCGCTGCTGCCCGGCGAGGCCGAGATCGAGCGCATTCCCTGCTCCTCGCCCGACCACGCTCCCGACCTACTCGCGCGGCTGCGGGGCACCGGGACGCGCCGCTTGGTCCTGCTCGGCCACCTGGACACCGTCATCGCGCACCAGGACCACAAGCCGCTCACACGCCACGGCGACAAGCTGGTCGGCTCCGGGGCCGTCGACATGAAGGGCGGCGACGTGCTCGCCATCGGGGTCATGCGCGCACTCGCCAAGCGGCCCGAGACGTTCGCCGAGGTCGCGCTGCTGCTCGTCTGCGACGAGGAGTGGCGCACCGGCTCGCTCGACCACGTCGGCCGCTTCGCCGGGTGGGACGCTTGCCTGTGCTTCGAGGGCGGCGAGCAGACCTCGAACGGCGAGGACGGCGTCGTTGTGCGCCGGAAGGCCGCAGGGACGATCCGCGTAACCGGCCACGGCCGCGCCGCGCACTCGGGCTCGGCGCCCGACCGCGGCCGCAACGCGCTGCTCGCGCTCGCGAGCGCCGCGTACGCGGTGGCCGCATGTCACGACCCGCACGGGCCGCACCACCTCACCGCGGTGCCGACGGTCATGCGCTCGGGCGAGGCGTTCAACGTGGTGCCAGGCGCCGGCGAGCTGTTCTGCGACTGCCGAGCCGATGAGCTGTTCGCGATCGAGGCGGTGCTCGACGCGATCCCGGACGAGGTCCGCGGCGTGACGCTCCACGCGGAGCTGATCCGGCGCTGGCCCGGCATGCACTCCGAGCAGGCCGTCGCCGCCGTGCTGACCGGCGCCGCCGCGGCGCTCGGCCGGCCGGTCCGCGCCGCCTCGCGCGGCGGCGCCAGCGACGCGAGCCACTTCGCCGCCGCCATTCCGATCACGATCGACGGCCTCGGCCCGCGCGGCGGCAAGGCGCACAACCCGGGCGAGTTCGTCCACGAGGAGTCGCTGGTCCCGCGCGCCGAGGTCGCGCTCGCCGTCGTGTCCGCGGTGCTCTGATGGCGGGCCGGCTCGAGGCGCTCAAGGAGCGCCCGTTCCGGCTCCTGTTCCTCGGCCAGGCGGTCTCCCTGCTCGGCGACGGCATGGTCGGGGTCGCCCTGGCGTTCGCGGTGCTCGAGGAGACCGGCTCCGCAAGCGATCTCGGCATCGTGCTCGCGGCGCGCACGGTGCCGCTCGTCGCGTTCCTTCTCGTGGGCGGGGTGTGGGCGGACCGGCTGCCGCGGCGCGCGCTGATGGTGACCACCGACCTCATCCGGCTCGCCGCGCACGGCGCCATGGCAGCGCTGCTGATCGCCGGCGAGCCGGGGATCTGGTCGATCGCGCTGCTCGCGGCGATCGCCGGCGCCGCGAGCGCGTTCTTCAACCCCGCGATCTCAGGCATCATGCCGGCGGTCGTCAGCACCGAGCGCCTGCAGCAGGCCAACGCGCTGCGCGGGCTGACCGAGGCCGTCGGGCGGATCGCCGGGCCGGCGCTGGCGGGCGTGCTCGTGGTGGGCGTCGGGCCGGGCTGGGCGCTCGCCGTCGATGCCGCCACCTTCGGGGTCAGCGCCGCGTTCCTGGTCGCGATCCCCATGCCCGCGCACGTGCCGGTCGAGTCCCACTCGTTCCTCGCCGACCTGCGCGACGGCTGGGACGACTTCCGGTCACGCTCGTGGCTGTGGACGACGGTCGCCTCCACCACGTTCGGCAACATGCTGTTCGCCGCCTACTTCGTGCTCGGACCGCTGGTGGCGGACCGCGAGCTCGGGGGCGCCGGCGCGTGGGCGCTGATCGCGTCCGCGTTCGGCGTCGGGCTGCTGGTCGGCGGGATCCTGCTGCTGCACCTCGATCCGCACCGCCCGGTGCTGGTCGCGACGCTGGCCGTGGCGTTCTACACGCTCCCGCTCGCGTTCCTCGCGATCCCCACGCCCGTCGCGGTGACTGCGATCGGCGCGCTGCTCGCCGGTGCCGGGCTGGCGGTCGCCAACAACCTGTGGGAGACGACCCAGCAGCGGCACGTGCCGCCCGAGCTGCTGTCGCGCGTGAGCTCCTACGACTGGTTCGGCTCGCTCGCCGCGGTGCCGGTGGGAATGCTCCTCTGGGGCCCGATCGCGGACGCGATCGGCGTCAGCACCGCGCTCTGGATCGCCTTCGCGCTCCAGCTGTCGAGCATCCTCGCCCTGTTCGCCGTGCGCGAGGTCCGCGAGCTGCCCGCGTACCCCTAGTTGCGCGCGAGCGACTCGAGCTCTTTCGGGCGGAGCAGGGCGAGCAGCTCGCCGCTCGTGCGTTCTGCCCGTACGGCCGCGACCCCGCCCTTCTTGAAGTCGATCCGCCCGCCGGTGAAGTCGTGGACGACCTGCGAGAACGACGGGTCGTGACCCACCACGAGCACGCGCGCGTCCGCCCCGTGGCGCAGGAGCAGCTCGAGCGCGTCCTCGCGGTCGAAGCCGTCGGCGAGCGAGTCCTCCTCCGCCGGCTCGATGTTCAGGGCCTTGCACGCGAGCCGCGCGGTGTCGCGCGCGCGCACCTTCGGGCTCGTGTAGCACGCGTCGAACTCGACCCCGAGTCGCGCGAGTCCCTCTCCCGCGGCGATCGCCTGGCGCTCGCCGCGCGGGGTCAGTTCGCGGTCGGCGTCGGGCTTGGACTCGTGGGGAACGGCCTCTCCGTGACGGAGAAGCCAGAGCTGCGGCGCCATGGCGGCGTCACGATAGCGGCCCGCCCGCGGTCCTCGAAGCGCCAGTAAGCGAGCGCGCGGTAGGGCTCGTCCGCTCGGTGCTTCCCGCCCTCCACGGCGGGCGAGTCCTCGATCTGGACGCGGGTGTACGGCGCGCGCAGCACGCCGCCCCAGGCGACGACCTCGTCGATCGGCAGCATGCGCCGCTCGCCGAAGCGCAGGAGCCGGACCACGACCAGCTCCACGTCCCAGCTGCCGTCGTCCGGCCACGTGTCCATGACACGGCCGATCTCCTCCCCCTCGCAGTCCAGCACCCGGAACCCGAGCAAGTTCCTCCGAGACACTCGTCGCATACCGCACTTATCGCCCGCCGGCGGCCAGGCCGCCACCGGGTCAAGACCCCAATTTGTAGGCGCGGATCGCCGGGCCGGTGTAGGACTTACCGGCCGCCGACGTCCATCGCACGCGGTACGCCTGGCCCTCGCGGTGCGTGGCACGCAGCCCGAAGACGCCGCGCGTGGTGGTGTTCAGGCGCTTGAGCCGTGTCCAGCGGCTCTTGCCCTTGCGGCGCACCTCGACCGTGACCTCGGTGACGCCGGCCTGCGGGCGGATCAGCCCCCAGAGCACGTCGGTAGGCCCGTAGCGCTCGACCGCGAGCGGGTTCGGGAACGCGCGGTAGGACGGCTTGCGCGCCCCGTTGCTGCGGCGCAGCCCGCTCTCGAAGCCGCGGAACCGGTAGCCCTCCTCGCGCGGCTGGTCGTCCCGCATCAGGTACTGAGAGAAGAGCGCCACGCGCGGGTTGACGTACGCCATGTGCTCGGCGATCGCGTAGTACGCGGGCTGGCGCTCGAACGAGACGCCGGAGATCCGGTCGGGCTCGGACTGGATCCCGAACTCGGTCAGGTAGATCCGCAGGCTGCGCGGCAGGCCGCCCGCGCGGCCCGCGCGGTCGAGCGCGGTCACGAGCCGGTCGAGCACGCCGATCGTCACGTCGTCCTTGGCCTCCGGCTCGAACCGTGGGCCGATCCGGGTGGTGTAGGCGTGGTGCGCGTAGCCGTCGGCCGGCAGCCGCGAGCACTTGCGGGTCTTCTTGTACTTGCCGTTCAGGCACGCCATGCCGCGCAGGAACCGCAGCGGGTGCACGATGTTCTCGTTCCCACGCGGCGACGTCTCGCCGATCAGGATCTTGTCGCTCCGGTTCGCGTCCACGCTGCGGATCGCCGAGTAGGCGGCGCGGTAGAGACCCCGGTAGAGCTGCGGCGAGTACGGGCGGCCCTTGCGGTACTGCGGCAGCAGGAACTGCGGCTGGTTGGGCTCGTTCCAGATCGACCACATCGAGACCTGCTCGCCGTAGCGGCGCGCGAGTGCGGTGACGAACTGCCCGAACTGCCTGGCGCTGGGCCGCGTGAGGTTGTCCTTCTTGCCGCCCATCGCCCACTTGGGCCCGGGGCCGGTCGGCGTGAGCATCACCTTGATGCCGCGCGCCGCCGCCTCGGCGACGATGCTGTCCAGCCTCGCCCAGGTTCCGGCCGGGTAGGCGTCGGGGTTCGACGCGTTGAAGTTCGGCTTCGTCTTGCGGTTCGGCCCGGGCGCGTACTGCTGCCAGAACACGGTCTGGCGGACCTGCGTGACCCCGAACGCGCGGATCTCGTCGAGCGTCGTGGCGCGCCGCGCGTCGTCGAGCAGCTCCTCGGGCGCCTCGAAGGTCATGACCTGTCGCGGCGACGCCTGGGCGGGCGCCGCGAGGAGGACCAGAAGTGCGATGACGAGCAGGGTGATTCGCATGGTGCTGACGGACCCGGAACCCGCGTCCGGCGGTCCAGGTTGCGGTATGAGGGTACGGTGCCGGGCGATGACGGCCATCGTCGACACGCCTGAGGAGGCCGCCGCGCTCGAGCTCGAGCCGCTGCTCGTGCG
>JBKOYW010000390.1:0-3350 GCA_046744275.1 Actinomycetota bacterium | reverse complement strand
GCGCGTGGGTGATCGACGACGTCTACATCGATCCCTACAAGAAGGGCTTCTGACTCACAGCGACCAGTAGCCGGCCGGGTCGAACCGCGCGGTTCGAGCCAGGTCGGCCCGGACGTCGCGGCCGCAGACGGCGCTGACCTCCGCCGTGGCGAGCGGCATGCCCGCCCATTCGAGCACCTCGGCGACCGTCGCGGGCTCGGCGCGGGGCGCGAGGTCGCCGAGTTCGCCGCTCAGGATCTCCTGCGTCGCGCACGGCCGGCGCCCGGCGGCTTTCATGTCGGCGCGCAGCGCGGCCTCGACTTCGGGCTCGGCGCAGTAGGCCGCCAGCTCCGCCACCGGCAGCCCGGCCTGCTCCGCCGCCATCTCCAGCGTGTCGGAGTCGTCCAGGAGCTCGCCCGCCTGCGCGAGCGCCTGCAGGCGCCGCAGCATCGCCTCCTGGCGGTCGGGCCAGCGCAGGCCGGTGGCGACGATCGCTCGGCAGGCGTGGATCGTCGCGTCGCTCCCGCGCTCCTGCGGCCATCCGCCGCCGCGCTGCTCGCGCACCACGATCATCCGCAGCTCCCAGGCGATCTGGTCGCCGTACTGCCAGCGCAGCCGCATCCGCGCAGGATCGGGCGGGCAGGCCGGGTCGGTGAGGTAGCGGATCGTGACCGCGCTCACGCGCGGGTGAGCTTCTTGTACGTGATGCGGTGCGGGCGGTCGGCCTCGGCGCCGAGCCGCTCGTGCCGCCACTCCTCGTAGGCCTCGAAGTTGCCCTCGAACCACGTCACCTGCGAGTCGCCCTCGAAGGCGAGCACATGTGTCGCGACGCGGTCCAGGAACCAGCGATCGTGGGAGATGATCACGGCGCAGCCCGGGAACGCCAGCAGCGCCTCCTCGAGCGCGCGCAGCGTGTCGACGTCGAGGTCGTTGGTCGGCTCGTCGAGCAGGAGCACATTGCCGCCGCGGCGCAGCAGCTTCGCCAGGTGCACGCGGTTGCGCTCGCCGCCGGACAGCGCGCCGACCTTCTTCTGCTGGTCGGAGCCCTTGAAGTTGAAGCCGGCCACGTAGGCGCGCGAGTTCATCTCGCGATCGCCGACCTTGATGTTGTCGTAGCCCTCGGAGATCTCCTCCCAGACCGTCTTGTCGGGCGCGAGGGCGTCGCGCGACTGGTCGACGTAGGCGAGGTCGACGGTCTCGCCGAGCCTGATCGTGCCGGCGTCGGGCTTCTCCTCGCCCACGACCATGCGGAACAGCGTGGTCTTGCCGGCGCCGTTGGCGCCGATCACGCCGACGATGCCGGCGGGCGGGAGCGAGAACGACAGGTCCTCGATCAGCAGGCGGTCGCCGAAGCCCTTGCGCACGTCGTCGGCCTCGATGACTGCGCCGCCGAGGCGCTGGCCGGCGGGGATGTGGATCTGGACCTGGTCGAGCTTGACGTTGCGCTCCTCGGCCAGCAGGCGCTCGTAGTTGGCCAGGCGCGCCTTGGACTTCGTGCGGCGGCCCTTGGGGTTCGTGCGCACCCACTCGAGCTCGCGGGCGATCGTGCGCTGGCGCGCGGACTCCTGGCGCTCCTCCTGCGCGAGCCGGGCCTGCTTCTGCTCGAGCCAGCTCGAGTAGTTGCCCTTGAACGGGATGCCGTGGCCGCGGTCGAGCTCGAGGATCCAGCCGGCGACGTTGTCGAGGAAGTACCGATCGTGGGTCACGGCCACGACGGTGCCCTTGTAGTCCTCGAGGTGGCGCTCGAGCCAGGCGACTGACTCGGCGTCGAGGTGGTTCGTGGGCTCGTCGAGCAGCAGCAGGTCGGGGGCGGAGAGCAGCAGCCGGCAGAGCGCGACCCGCCGGCGCTCGCCGCCGGACAGCCGTGTCACGTCGGCGTCGCCGGGCGGGAGCCGCAGGGCGTCCATCGCCTGGTCGAGCTGGGAGTCCAGGCTCCACGCGTCGGCGGCGTCGATCCGCTCCTGCAGGCGCGCGAACTCGTCGGCCGTCTCGTCCGAGTAGTTGGCGGCCAGCTCGTTGAAGCGGTCGAGCAGGCCGCGCAGCTCGGCCACGCCGTCCTCGACGTTGCCGCGCACGTCCTTGGACTCGTCGAGCTGCGGCTCCTGCTCGAGCAGGCCGACCGTGGCACCGGGCGCGAGCTGCGCCTCGCCGCGGAACTCCTTGTCGAGCCCGGCCATGATCCGCAGCAGCGTCGACTTGCCGGACCCGTTGAGGCCGAGCACGCCGATCTTCGCGCCGGGCAGGAAGCTGAGCGAGATGTCCTTGAGCACCTGCTTGTCCGGCGGGTGCGTCCGGGACAGCCGGTACATGGTGAAGATGTATTGGCTCGACACGGCGTCTGAGGATACGAGCCGCCCACGTGTCGAACCCGCGGCCGTCGATTCCTATCCAAGTGTCCATTCCAGAAATGGCCTGGTGCGGGCGATAAATAAGGGCATGAAGCCGATGATCGGCGTGACGACCTCGGAGCTGCGGCCCAGCGGCGCTGGGACGCTGCGCCGTCACGGCGAGCCTCCGCACGCGGAGATGGCGCTCGGCATGACGTACCTTCGGGCGATCGAGGCGGCGGGCGGGATGCCCGTCGTGCTCCCGCCGCTCGGCGACCCGGCGCCGTACCTCGACCGCCTCGACGGCCTCTGCCTGTCGGGCGGCCCGGACCTCGATCCCAACGCCTACGGCGCCTCCGAGCGCCACCCCGAGCTCGGCCCGACCGAGCCCGACCTCGACGCGTTCGAGCTGGAGCTGGCGCGCGCCGCCGACGAGCGCGGGCTCCCGCTGCTCGCCATCTGCCGCGGCGCGCAGGCCCTCAACGTCGCGCGCGGGGGGACGCTGCACCAGCACCTGCCCGGTCACCGCCAGACCGAGCCGGCCACGGCGACGACGCACTCGGTCCACGTCGAGCCGGGCACGCGGCTGGCGGGGCTCGTCGGCACCGACGTGCTGCGCGTCAACTCGTTCCACCACCAGGCCGTCAAGCGGCTCGGCCGCGGCCTGCGGGCCGTCGCCCACGCGGCCGACGGGACCGTTGAGGCGATCGAGACCCGCGGCCCGCGCTTCGTGGTCGGCGTCCAGTGGCACGCCGAGGGGCTCGTCGCCCAGCCGCGCCACTGCGTGCTGTTCGACGCCCTCGTCGAGGCGTCGCTCGGCCGGCCCGCGTTGCGCGCCGCCTAGAACGTCAACTGCGCTGGGTAGGGGAGCGAGGGAGCCGGCCGCGCGGCCGGTCTCAAGGCGCTTGGCGCTTTTTCGTTCCATATTCACGAAAAGGCGCCATGGACCCGCGGCGCGGCCGATCCCGCCTCCTCAATGCCGCAGTTGACGTTCGCCCGGACTAGGGATACCCCCGGTGCGGGCGCAGGCCCCGGCAGGGATCC
>JBKOYW010000024.1:0-4355 GCA_046744275.1 Actinomycetota bacterium | reverse complement strand
CCGCGCGCTGGGACCCGAGCTCCTCGACGCGCTGACGGACGCCGAGGCGGTGCGGCTGGTCACGCCGGCGAGCACCTGGGCGAGCCCCCGGTCGGTGCTCGCCGTCACCGAGCGCAGGCTGCTCTGGCTGCTCGACGACGCGCCGGTGGCGCGCGTGCGCTCGCTCGCGTTCCGCGACGTCGCCACCGTCACGCTTCGCACCCGCCGGCGCGGCGCGACGCTCAACCTGCGGACGATCGGCGGCCGCCGCCACAGCTTCGCCGACCTGCGGCCGCATACGGCGACCGCGATCGAGCGGCACCTGCGCGAGGCGCTGCAACCCGCCACGTAGCGCCCGCGCCTCCTCAAGCCCCGGTATGCGCGTCCGATCACAGGGCGTGCCAACCGAACTTCATTCCTAGGGGCAACTGTGTCTTTCTTCAGCAACCTCAAGCTCGCCGTCCGTCTCGGCGTCGCCTTCGGCGCGCTCGCGCTGGCGCTGCTCATCACGGCGTTCGTCAGCATGCAGGGCCTCGACAACCTCGAAGCGGACGCGACGACGCTGTCGGATCGCGACGTCCACGCTCTTCTCCAGCTCGTCACGATCAGCGAGGACTTCCTCGCCACCGACGGCGACGTGCTGCGCCACCTCTACGTCGAGGACGGAGACGTCAAGGCCCAGGACAAGACGGCAGGGAAGATCGCCGCTTGGGGCAAGGAGGCCGACGAGGCCCTCGCAGCGCTCGAGCCGCAGATCGAGTCGGAGGAGGGCAGGAAGACCCTCGCCGAGTTCACGTCCCGCTACGAGGCGTTCATCGCCGCCGCCGACAAGGCCGTGAAGCTGTCGCGCCAGGAGACGATCGACGGAGTCGAGGAGCGCGACGGCTCGCGCACGGCGTACACCGAGGAGGTCGTTCCGGTCCTCGAGAACCTCGACGTCTTCCACGACAAGATCGAGACGGTCATCGCCGAGCAGGCCGCAGAGCAGGCCAAGGCCGGCGAGGAGACGTCCGCCGGCGCCGAGCGGCTGCTGCTCATCGTGGTCGCCATCGCGCTGCTGATCGCCGCTGCGCTCGCGTTCGTGGTGACGCGCGGCGTCACCCGCCCGGTCGCCGCGCTCGGCAACCGCCTGCGCTCGCTCAACGACCACTGCCTGGAGGCTCTCACGTCGGCCCTCGAGGCCATGCGCGAGGGCGATCTCACTCACGAGGTCACGCCGGTCACGACGCCCGTCGAGGTCAAGTCGAGCGACGAGCTCGGCCAGCTGTCGGAGACGTTCAACGGGGTGCTCGCCAAGACCCAGCGCTCGGTCGCCGCCTACAACGAGATGCGCGAGCAGCTCGGCGCGCTGATCGGCGAGGTCTCGGCCAGCGCCGGCACCGTGTCGTCCGCGTCGCAGGAGATGGCGTCGACCTCCGAGGAGGCCGGCCGCGCCGTCGGCGAGATCGCCTCCGCCGTGACCGACGTCGCGCAGGGCGCCGAGCGCCAGGTGCGGATGGTCGAGAGCACCCGCGAGGCCGTGCAGGAGGCCGCAACCGCGGCCACCCGCAGCGCCGACACCGCCCGTGACACGTCCGAGGCCGCAGAGCAGGCGCGCGAGGTCGCGCGCGAGGGCGTCGGCGCCGCCCAGCAGGCGAGCGACGCGATCCGCCAGGTGGCCGACTCGTCGGCCGAGGTCGCGGGCGCGATCGAGGATCTGTCGGCCCGCAGCGAGCGGATCGGCGGGATCGTGGACACCATCACCGGCATCGCCGAGCAGACGAACCTCCTGGCGCTCAACGCGGCCATCGAGGCCGCCCGCGCCGGCGAGCAGGGCCGCGGCTTCGCGGTCGTGGCCGAGGAGGTCCGCAAGCTGGCCGAGGAGTCCCAGGACGCCGCCGGCCAGATCTCGGGCCTGATCGGCGAGATCCAGGCCGAGACCCAGAAGGTCGTCGGCGTCGTCGCCGAGGGCGCGCGCCGCACCGAGGACGGCGTCGCCACCGTCGAGCAGGCCCGCGAGGCGTTCGAGCAGATCGGCGCCGCGGTCGAGCAGGTCGGCGCGCGCGTGATCGAGATCGCCGCCGCCGTCGAGCAGATCTCGGCCGAGGCCGAGCGTGCCCAGACCAGTATCGGCGAGGTCGCCGCGGTCGCCGAGCAGTCCTCGGCGTCGGCCGAGCAGGTCTCCGCCTCGACGCAGCAGACCAGCGCCTCCACCCAGGAGATCGCCGCCTCCGCCCAGGAGCTCGCCCGCACCGCCGAGCAGCTCGAGCGGCTCGTGGCGCGCTTCCGCGTGACGGCCTAGCGGCCGCTTCGCCAGTACGGGCGGTTGTGATCGCCATCGACGGGGTCCCGGTATGCCGGGGCCCCGTCGTGCGTACAGGCCTGGAGGTAGACGAGCCAGGTCCGCGAGCAGGAGGGGCAGGTCCACTCGACCGACCCGTCGCGGGTGAGCGCCCGCCAGGTGGCGGTGCGCCCGCCGGCCTTCAGCCACGTCGCGCGGCCGTCGCAGGCCTCCGACGGACAGGCCTGGTCCGAGGGCTGCAGCTGGACGGGCAGCGAGCGGTAGGGGAGGGGCGGCGCCGGGATCCGCCAGTGCGGGGTGGGGGAGATCGCGGCCCAGCGCTCACGTGCCAGCGCCGCGCCTTCGTCGGTGAGCGCCAGCTGATCCGCCTCGGCGGGCTCGAGCAGCCCGCGGGATCGCAGGGCGCCGGCGAGCGCCTCGAACCCCGGGTCGTCGAGCCGGCCGATCGCCTGCACGGACGGGCGGTGCGCCCACCGCCCGGGCCGGTGCTCGGCGTAGATCAGGTCGACCAGCGCGTCCGGCTCGGTCACGGGCTCGGCCTGCGTCGCGGGGCGCCGGCGGCCGGCGGCCAGCCACACACGCCCGTCGCGCTCGGTCCGCTGGACGAGGCGCTCCTTCACCATCCGGTCGAGGACCGGACGGATGCTGGTGCCGCCCGCCCCGAGCGCCGCCACGAGCTCCTCCTCGGCGAGCGCGCCGCGGCCCTGCGCCTCGGCGTCGGCGAGCGCCGCCAGCACGGCCTGCGACGGATCGTCGGCCACCCAATCCGGGACCCGGCGGTCGAGCTGGTCGAGCACGCCGCGGGCGGCCGCGATCTGGTCGGCGTCGACCGCGTCGGCCGCGAGCGTCGCCGTCAGCGCGGCGTGCAATGCGCGGGCGCCTTCTTGGTCCAGCTCGATCCGGATCCGGCGGCTCACCCCGAGCGCAGGGAGTCGCGCGCTGCGACCGCGAGACAGTCCGGGCACAGACACCGCTCGAAGTGCTCGCGCAGGATCGCGTGGCGGTCCGGGCCGAGCGCGACCTGCGAGCACCAGCAGCTGTCGTCCTCGGCGCCGCAGCCAAACTCGCGGCCACAGGACTCGCAGGTCTGCGTGATCATCGCGGAAAGCACGATAACCGGCCACCTTGACGCCGACTCGCGAACCTGCGTAGTGTCGAATCGCACGAGCATCGGCCCGCTCTCTTATGTCGTCTCAAGGAGGAGCAATGCTGCAGCCGAATCGCATCGTGGCGCTGCTGACGCCTCTCGTCTTCGCGCCTCTCGCGGGCGTGATCGCCACCTGGGCTGCGGAGAACCTCCCCGGCGTCGCGGTACCCCGCGAGTCCATCGAGGAGATCTTCATCGCCGGCGCCCTGATCGCGCTCGCCCCGGCCGCCCAATGGCTGCACGGATGGCAGAAATGGGAGCAGGGCAAGCTGGCCGTGGAGGCCGCCGCGGCCACCGGGTTCGGCGTGGTGCCGGTCCCGGTGGCGGAGGAGCCACCGCCTGAGGAGCTCGAGGTCGTCGAAGACGACTTCTCGGATCTGGACGACCTCGACGAGTTCGAGGACCTCGACGACTTCGACGAGTTCGAGGACACGTCCGTGCCCGAGGACGAGCAGCCGGTGCCGGCCGGGAGCTGACCATGGCATCACAGACGGTGATCGAGCGGCTCCGGGCCGGGGGCATCGTGTCCCCGATGATGTGCGCCGCCGAGGCCGCGCGGGCCGGTCTCCGGCTCGAGTTCGCGGCCGCTCTGCTCGAGAAGGAGTCCGCCGGCGGCCACAACGTGTTCGGCCACGACCGCGACCGCAGCGGCAAGTACATCTTCCCGGCCCGCGACGGGACCGTGAAGGTCACGAAAGAGCTCTACCTGGACTACAAGCGCCGCCGCGTGGCCAGCGGCAACAAGGCCATGCAGGGCGTAGGCCCATGCCAGCTCACCTGGTTCTCGTTCCAGGACGACGCCGACAAGGAGGGCGGCTGCTGGAAGGCGCAGATCAACATGCGCGTCGGCTTCCGGCGGCTCGCGGGCCTCATGCGGACGCACGGCGACGCCGTCGGCGCTCGCATGTACAACGGGAGCGGCGACGCTGCCGAGGCGTACAGCAAGGA
>JBKOYW010000017.1:0-4824 GCA_046744275.1 Actinomycetota bacterium | reverse complement strand
TGCTTGGAGCGGCGGACGATGACCTCGCGCTGATGCTGGACGTAGCTGCGGAGCACCTCGCGGAGCGAGAGCGTCCGCGGCACGTTGTCCACCAGCGCGACCATGTTCACGCCGAACGTCGTCTGCATCGGCGTGTGCTTGTAGAGCTGGTTCAGCACGACCTTCGGGTTCGCGTCGCGCTTGAGCTCGATCACGATCCGCATGCCGCGGCGGTCCGAGTGGTCCTCGATGTTCGTGATCTCGGTGAGCTTCTTCTCGGCGTGGAGATCCGCGATCTTCTTGATCACGCCGCCGTCGCCGCCCTTCTTGACCATGTACGGCAGCTCGGTGACCACGATGTGGTCCTTGCCCTGCTTGCCCTCCTCGATGTGGGCCTTGGCACGCACGCGCACCCGGCCGCGACCGCTGTCGAACGCGTCCCGGATGCCGCTGAGCCCGAGGATCACCCCGCCGGTCGGGAAGTCCGGGCCCTTGATGTGCTGCATGAGGCCGGCGACGTCGATCTTGGGGTTGTCTATGAACGCGATCGTGGCGGCGATCGTCTCGCGCAGATTGTGCGGCGGGATGTTCGTGGCCATGCCGACCGCGATGCCGCTGGAGCCGTTGACGAGCAGGTTCGGGAAGCGCGACGGCAGGACGACCGGCTCGTTGTTCTGGCCGTCGTAGTTGGGCTGGAAGTCGACCGTGTCGGCGTCCAGGTCGCGCAGCATCTCGCGCGCGATCGGCGCCAGCCGGGCCTCCGTGTACCGCATGGCAGCGGCCGGATCGTCGTCGAGCGAGCCGAAGTTGCCCTGCCCGTCGACGAGCGGATAGCGCATCGAGAAGTCCTGCGCCATCCGGACCAGCGTGTCGTAGATCGCCGAGTCGCCATGCGGGTGGTACTTGCCCATCACGTCGCCCACGATGCGGGCCGACTTCGAGTACGGGCGGTTCGGCTGGAGGCCGTTCTCGTTCATCGAGAACAGCACGCGGCGGTGGACGGGCTTCAGGCCGTCGCGGGCGTCGGGCAGCGCGCGCCCGACGATGACCGACATCGCGTAGTCGAGATACGACGAGCGCATCTCCTCCTCGAGCCCGCGGGGCTCGATGTTGCCGCCGGAGATGAGATCGGTGCCGGCCATCAGACGTCCAGGGTGGCGACGCGGGCGTTCTCCTCGATGAACTCGCGCCGCGGCTCGACCTTGTCACCCATCAGGCGGGTGAACAGGTCGTCGGCCGTGGCGGCGTCATCCATCGTGACGCGCATCAGCGTGCGGGTGGTGGGATCCATGGTGGTCTCGCGCAGCTGGTCGGCGTTCATCTCGCCGAGGCCCTTGAAGCGCTGGAGCTTGACGCCCTTGGCGGCAACGTCGAGGACCTTGCGGCGCAGATCCTCGAACGACAGCGCCTGCTCCTCCTCCTCGCCCAGGCGGACGGTGAACGGCGGCGTGCCGGCCATGCCGACGAGGTCGCCGTGGACACGCGCCAGCTGCCGGTACTCGTGCGAGTCGAACAGGTTGCGGCTCAGGTAGTGCGTGCGCGAGAGGTTCGTGCGGCGCTCGACCGCGCGGACCCGAATCGTCCCGTCGTCGGTCGCCACCAGCGCGGTCGTGTACGGCTCGCCCTCGGGGTCCTCGCGATCGAGCAGCGCGAGCAGCTCGTCGACGGAGGTGACCTGCTCGTCGAGGATCTGCGACTCCTCGAGGAACTGCACGACCTCGTGGCCGTGGTCGGCACGAAGCGCCGAGCCCCAGCCCTCGTACTGCTTGAGCAGGCGCGAGTACTTCTGCCACCGCGTGTCGGTCAGCTTGAACGCCTGGCCGGCGTGGTCGGTGATCTCGAACCGGTCGAGCTTGTCGCCGAGCAGCGTCTCCTCGAGCTCAGCCTCCTTCTCGATGTAGCGCTCGCGCTTGCCCTGCGTGAGCTTGTAGAGCGGCGGCTTGGCGATGTAGACGTAGCCCTGGTCGATCAGCTCCTTCATCTCGCGGAAGAGGAGCGTGAGGATCAGCGTGCGGATGTGGGCGCCGTCGACGTCGGCGTCCGTCATCAGGATGATCTTGTGGTAGCGGGCCTTGTCGACGTCGAACTCGTCGCGCACGCCGGTCCCGAGCGCGGTGATGAGCGCCTGGATCTCCTGGTTCTGGAGCACCTTGTCGAGCCGTGCCTTCTCGACGTTGAGGATCTTGCCGCGCAGCGGCAGCACCGCCTGCGTCGAGCGGTCGCGGCCCTGCTTGGCCGAGCCGCCGGCCGAGTCGCCCTCCACGATGAACAGCTCGGTGAGCGACGCGTCCTTGACCGTGCAGTCGGCGAGCTTGCCGGGCAGGCCCATGCCGCCCATCGCCGACTTGCGCGTCGCGTCGCGCGCCTTGCGTGCCGCCAACCGCGCCTGCGCGGCCGACACCGCCTTGCGGATGACCTTGCGCGCCTCCGACGGGTTCTCCTCGAGGAACTGCGCGAGCTTCTCGTTGACGACCGAGGCGACGAAGCCCTCCATCCCAGGGTTGCCGAGCTTGGTCTTCGTCTGGCCCTCGAACTGGGGGTCCGTGAGCTTGGCCGAGATGACCGCGGTCAGCCCCTCCCGCACGTCCTCGCCGGAGAGGTTCTCGTCCTTCTCCTTGAGGTCGCCGATCTGCCGCGCGTAACGGTTCAGCGTGCGGGTCAGCGCCGAGCGGAAGCCCGACAGGTGCGCGCCGCCCTCGTGCGTGTTGATGTTGTTGGCGAACGAGAAGACCGACTCCTGGTAGGAGGAGTTCCACTGCAGCGCGACCTCGACGGCGCCCTCGTCCGAGTCGCCGGCGAAGAAGACGACCTTCTCGTGGATCGGGTCCTTGTTGCCGTTCAGGAACGCGACGAAGTCCTCGATCCCGCCGTCGTACTGGAACTCGGCCCGCCGGTCCTCTCCGCGCTCGTCCTCGATCGCGATCCTCAGGCCGCGCGTGAGGAACGCGGTCTCGCGCAGGCGCTGCTCGAGCGTCGCGAAGTCGAAGTCCAGCGTCTCGAAGACCTCTGCGTCCGGCAGGAAGGTGATCGTGGTGCCGGTGTCGTCCGTCGGCGCGCCCTTCGTGAGATCGCCCTGCGGCGCGCCGCGGACGTACTCCTGCGTCCACGTGAAGCCGTCGCGCCGGACCTCGACGAGCAGGTTCTCGGACAGGGCGTTGACGACCGAGACGCCGACGCCGTGGAGGCCGCCGGAGACCTTGTAGCCGCCGCCGTCGCCGAACTTGCCGCCGGCGTGCAAGACGGTGAGCACGACCTCGACGGCCGGCTTGCCCTCTTTCTCCATCACGGCCACCGGGATGCCGCGGCCGTCGTCGGTCACCGTGATCGAGTTGTCGGGGTGGATCGTCACCGACACCGCGTCGCAGTGCCCGGCCAGCGCCTCGTCGACGGAGTTGTCCACCACCTCGTAGACGAGGTGATGCAGACCGCGCACACCGGTGGAGCCGATGTACATGCCCGGCCGCTTGCGGACCGCTTCGAGGCCCTCGAGGACAGTGATGTCCTGGGCGTCGTAACCGGTTCGCTGCTGCTCGGAGTTGCCGTCGTTGGAAGCCACTTTGCCTTTCGTCTCACACAAGCGACGCCCCGGCGGGAGGACGCAGTCCCCCAAGGCCGGGGCGTTGCCATAACGTGGTCATGATTCTAGCAGGCAGGGGCCCCCGGACCCCTGGTTCCGCTGTTACAAAAGTGCTGCAAAATGGCCGGAAATGAGTCGCCGGGGCCTCCATCCGGCGGCCCTCTGATAGGACGGCCGCCGCCCATGGCGACCGCGGCCGGCCTTCGGCCTTCTCACCCATCCCTGACCGGGGCCTTCCTCGCTTGTACCCGCAGGCGCCGCACAGCGGGCCGTCCGAGCGCCTGGTTGAGGCGGGAGACGATCACCTCGGACATGAGGTCGAGCTCCTGCGCCCAGACCGCCTCCGGGCACGCGATCAGGACCTCGCCGTCCCGCTCCGCCCACGGTTCGCCGTGCGGCGCGACGCCCGGGCCGGCGGCCTGCGGCCACGCCCGCTGGACCTCTGCGAGCAGAGTCGCGGGCGCCAACCGCGCGGTCATCGCCTCCAGCGCGCCGGAAACCGGAGTGAGCGCTCTCCGTCTCATCCGGCGACCTGAGATCCCCGGGCCTTCATCCGGTCGGCCCTCTGATGGGGAAGGTTGCCGTCCGTGGCGGCCGTGACCGGGCCTTCGGCCCTTTCGCCGGCGGCCTGCAGCACGCGGCCCTCGGCGATCGCCACGCGCTCGACGCCCGGGTCCTCCGCGCCGGGCACGTGCGACAGCTCGGTGGCGGTCACGACGCTCTGGCCGCCGCGGCGCAGCACGTCGACCAGCCGCGAGCGGCGGGACGCGTCGAGCTCGCTCATCACGTCGTCGAGCAGGAGCAGGGGCGGGGCGCCGCGCTCGGCCGCCAGCTCCTCGCGCTCGGCCAGCAGCAGCGCCAGCAGGCCGAGCCGCACCTGGCCGCGCGAGCCGTAGGCGCGGAGCTCTCGGCCGTCCCGGCGCAGCGCGAGGTCGTCGCGGTGTGGCCCGTGGCCCGTGAACCCCCGCTCGAGGTCGGAATCGGTCCGCTCCGCCAGCTCCGCGGCCAGCGCGTCGGCTGACTCGGCGCGCGAGCGGGGCCGGTACGCGAACTCGACGTCGCCTTCGAGTCCGAGCGCGCCGGCGTGAGTCGCGAAGCGCTCGCGCAACCGGGCGACGACCTCGCCGCGGTCCCGCATCAGCTCGATGCCGTGCCGGGCGAGCGCGGCATCCCACGCGGGGAGCGAGCCGCGGCCGCCGCGGCCGGCCCGGACCGCGGCGATCAGGGCGTTGCGCTGCGCGAGCGCCGCGGAGTACTCGCGTCGCGTG
>JBKOYW010000317.1:0-23213 GCA_046744275.1 Actinomycetota bacterium | reverse complement strand
CGGCTGCGGGCGAGCAGCACGATCGCCGCGTACGCGAGCGGGTCGAAGCCGAGCCACAGCCCGTCGGCGATCGACGGGAACGGTGCCTCCTCGAGGTCGGCGAGCACGATCGACCAGTACCAGTTGCCGCGCGAGTAGATCGCCAGCCCAACCGCGATCAGCCCCCACGCGAGCCGCCCCTGCGGGCGCACGACGGCGCGGATGCCGACCAGCACCGCGGCGCCGAGCAGCACGCTGTCGTAGAGCGCCTGCATCAGCGGCGGTTCGACGGTCTCCTGCGGCCAGGGGCCGAGGATCACCGTCAGCTGCAGGGCGATGCCGAGCAGCAGCAGCACGGTCCACGCGCGCGCGCGTAGATGGGCGAACCCTTCGTTGCCAGTTGCTATCGGCCGGACAACGCCGCGGTGTAGAGCCCGATCGTGTTGTGCGATCAGCGGTCGTTTGTGGTGCTTTCGACGATGTGGTATCCAACGCGGATGGCCGGCACGCGCAGCTCGATCCTGCCGGACGAGCGACGCCGGATGATCGCCCAGCGGCTGCGGCAGCACGGGAGCGTGTCGGTGTCGAGCCTCGAGGCCGAGTTCAGCATCTCGCCGATGACCGCTCGCCGCGACCTCGACGAGCTCGAGCGCCGTGGCGTCGCCCGCCGCACGCACGGCGGGGCGGTGATGCCCGGCCTCTCCAGCCACGAGGACTCGTTCCTGCAGCGGCTCGAGGTCGCGATCGAGGCGAAGGAGCGGCTCGCCGAGGCGGTCCTCGAGCTGCTTGAGCCCGGCGAGGCGGTGTTCGTCGACAGCTCGACGACCGGCTACTTCGCGGCCCGCCGGATCGTGCGCGAGAACCTGCGCTGCACGCTGCTGACCAATGCCGTGCCGATCATGGACCTGCTCTGCGAGGTCGATGCGCCGCAGGTCGAGCTGGTCGGCGCGGGCGGCACACTCCGCAAGCTCACGCGCTCGTTCGTCGGGCCGCAGGCGGTCCGCACCATCGAGGCGCACTTCGCGGACCACGTGATCTTCTCGGTGCGCGGGCTCACTCCCGACGGCTTCCTGACCGATCCCGACGCGCTCGAGGCCGAGGTCAAACGGGCGATGATCAACCGCGCCCGGCAGGCGGTCCTGCTGGTCGACGGCTCGAAGTTCGACCGCCCCGCGCTGACCCAGATCGCCGACGTCGGCCAGGTCGGCGTGATCCTCGCCGCCGACGCCCCGGAGGCCGCGCTGCGGCCGCTCCAGCGCGCGGGCGTCGACGTCCGCCGCGTCTGATTCGGCCCACCGCCGCAACATGCGATCTCCGTTCGGCCGGCGTCGGCTACGTGGTTGACATGATCGCTTATGAGCGTTTATCGTCAAACGGGAGGAGAGGTGAACGAGTTCGATCACAACGGGTCGAGCGCGGTCGTCGAGCTGCGCGATGCGTCGAAGTCCTACGGCGCCGTCCGTGCGCTGCAGGACGGCAACCTCGTGCTGCGCGCGGGCGAGGTGCGCGGGCTGGTCGGCGAGAACGGCGCCGGCAAGTCGACGCTCGTCAAGGTGCTCGGCGGCGTCGTCCGTCGTGACTCCGGCGAGATGCTCGCGAACGGCGAGACCGTCGACTTCCACTCCCCGCACGACGCGCGCGACGCCGGGATCGCAGTCATCTACCAGGAGCCGACGCTGTTCCCGGATCTCAGCATCGCGGAGAACGTCGTCATGGGCTATCACCCGCGCGGCGCGCTCCGGCGCATCGACCGCCGCGCGATGCACCGGCAGGTGCAGGGCCTGCTCGACCGCCTCGGCGTCCAGCTCGCCTCCGACCGCCCGGTGCGCGGCTTGTCGATCGCCGACCAGCAGATCGTCGAGATCGCCAAGGCACTGAGCTTCGACGCGCGCGTGCTGATCATGGACGAGCCGACCGCCGCGCTCTCCGGCCCGGAGGTCGAGCGGCTGTTCGCGGTGGTTCGCACGCTGCAGGCCCACGGTGCCGCGGTGCTGTTCATCTCGCACCGGCTCGACGAGGTCTTCGCGATCTCCGACACGGTCACGGTGATGCGCGACGGCGCGGTCGTGCACGACGCGCCGATCTCGAGCATGACGCCCGACGAGATGGTGCGGCGGATGGTCGGGCGCGAGCTCGGCGCGCTGTTCCCCAAGCAGGACGCGCAGATCGGGGCGCCGGTGCTCGCGGTGCACCGGCTCACCCGCGAGGGCGTGTTCTTCGATGTCAGCTTCGAGGTCCGGGCGGGCGAGATCGTGGCGCTGGCCGGTCTCGTCGGCGCCGGCCGCAGCGAGGTGGCGCGCGCGATCTTCGGGATCGACCAGGCCGACGCGGGCCACGTCGAGGTCTCCGGCACGCGGCTCCCGGCAGGGCGCCCCCTGGCCGCCATGCGCGCCGGGATCGCCTTCGTGCCGGAGGACCGGCGGCTGCAGGGCCTCGTCATGGACCTGTCGATCGCCCGCAACGCGACGCTGACCCGGATCCGGTCGCTCACCCGCCTCGGGTTGATCCGCGCCGGCGCCGAGAACCGCCTCGCGCGGGAGTGGGCGGACCGCCTGCGGCTGCGGTTCCACCGTCTCGAGGACCCCGTCGGGTTCCTGTCCGGCGGCAACCAGCAGAAGGTCGTGCTGGCCAAGTGGCTCGCCACCGACCCGAAGCTGCTGATCCTCGACGAGCCGACCCGCGGGATCGATGTCGGCACCAAAGCCGAGGTCCACCGGCTGATGAGCGAGCTGGCCGGCCGCGGCATGGCGGTCCTGATGATCTCGAGCGAGCTGCCCGAGGTGCTCGGGATGGCCGACCGCGTGCTGGTCATGCACGAGGGCCGGCTGACCAGCGAGCTCGGGCGCGACGAGGCCGACGAGGAGCGCGTGATGCGCGCGGCCACCGGGGTCGGCGCAGCATGATGGGCCTCGCCGCCACGGAGGTCGGAGCCGCATGAGCGCCCACGCCGCCGCGCCGGTCGAGGCGGCCCGCGCGCGCCGCCTGACAGAGTGGGTCCTGCGCGTCCGCGAGCTCGGCATCGTCGCCGCGCTGGCGCTGCTGATCGCGGTCACCGCGGCGATCGAGCCGCGCTTCATCGAGGCCGCCTCGCTGCGCAACCTCGCGCTCAACGCGTCGATCTTCGCGATCCTCGCGGTCGGCCAGACGCTCGTGATCATCACGCGCAACGTCGACCTCTCGGTGGGGTCGGTGCTGGGGCTGAGCGCGTTCCTGGCCGGCGACCTGCTGCAGAGCCACCCGAGCCTGCCGCTCCCCCTTGTGTTCCTGCTCGGCATCGCGCTCGGCGCCGCGTGCGGGCTCCTGAACGGGATCCTCGTCACCTGGGGCCAGGTCCCCGCGCTGGTTGTGACCCTCGGCACGCTGTACGCGTTCCGCGGGCTCGCGTTCCTGTGGACCGAGGGGCGCCAGGTCAACGCCGAGACGCTGCCGGACGCGTTCCTCAACCTCGGCAGCGACTCGATCGCCGGCGTGCCGATCCTCGTGGTCTTCGCGCTCGTGATCGTGTTCGCCGTCGGCCAGTGGCTGCGCGACTACCGGCCCGGCCGGGAGCTGTACGCGATCGGGTCGAACCCCGAGGGCGCGCGGCTTGCCGGCGTGCGCTCGAACCGGCGCGTGCTGGGCGCCTTCGTGCTCGCCGGCGGGCTGGCCGGCCTCGGCGGCGTGCTGTTCACAGCGCGCTTCGGCACCGTCGACGCCACCGCCGGCGTCGGCTACGAGCTGACCGTCATCGCCGCCGCCGTGGTCGGCGGCGTCGCCATCTTCGGCGGCACCGGCACGGTCTACGGCGCCGCACTGGGCGCGCTCCTGCTCGGCACGATCACCTCTTCGCTGATCGTCCTGCGCGTCGCGGCGTTCTGGCAGCTGGCGGCGATTGGCGCCCTGTTGCTGGTCGCGATCGCGCTCGACCGCTTCGTCGCGACCCGCGTCGAGGCGGCCCTGCGCCGGAGGAGCGCGCGCCGTGCAGACTGAGACCACCGTGCCCGAGGCGCCGCCGGCCGCGCCGTCCGCCGGCCGCGACTGGCGCGACGTGCTCGGGCGCTGGGAGACGCTGCTGGTCGGGTTACTCGTCGTCACCGCGATCGCCGGGCAGGCGATCTCGCCGGAGTTCCTGACGACACTGTCGTTCACCACCGGGTCGCTCGAACTGTCCGAGATCGCGCTGATGGCGCTGCCACTCGCGATGGTCATCATCGCGGCCGAGATCGACCTCTCGGTCGCCTCGGTGATGGCGCTGTCGAGCGCGCTGATGGCGTGGCTGTGGAACCACAACCAGCCGGTCGAGTTCATCATCCCGATCTGCATCGCCGTCGGCGCGCTGTGCGGCGCGTTCAACGGGGTGCTCGTGACGCGGTTCGGGCTGCCGTCGCTGGCGGTCACGATCGGCACGCTGGCCCTCTTCCGCGGGCTCGCGTTCGTGGTCATCGGCGACGAGTCGGTGACCGACTTCCCGGCCGTGTGGACCGACCGCGCGTTCGGCAACTTCGCCGACACGTTCGTCCCGAACACGATCGTGCTGTTCGCGCTGCTTGCCGTCGCCGTCGCGGTGCTGCTGCACGCGACGCCGTTCGGCCGCTCGATCTTCGCGATCGGCGCCAACGAGGAGGCGGCGTACTTCTCGGGCCTGCGCGTCAAGCGCGTCAAGCTCATCCTGTTCACGCTGACGGGCGCCGTCGCCGGGCTCGCCGGCGTGGTCATCTCGCTGCGCAACTCGACTGCGGCGGCCAACGTCGGCCAGGGCTTCGAGCTGACGGTCGTCACCGCCGTGCTGCTGGGCGGCGTGTCGATCTTCGGCGGCCGCGGCACGATCGCCGGCGTCATCCTCGCCCTGTTCCTGCTCGGCGGCATCCAGAAGGCGCTGCTGCTGAGCGAGTCGATCTCCTCGTACTGGATCCAGATCGTCACCGGGACGCTGCTGGTGGTCAGCGTCCTGGGTCCCAACCTCGCCCGTCGCGTCGCCGAGGCGCGGCGGCGCCGCTCACGTCCACTCCCGGAGGAGGGTCCATGAAGTCCGCACATCTACGTGTGCTGCTCGCCGCTCTGGCGCTGCTGGCCGCGCTCGCATTCGCCGCCTGCGGCGAGACGCAGGACGAAGACGGTGCCGCGTCCGACGGGGAGTCGACGCCGGCAGCGCAGGAGGGGGAGGCCAATCCCGAGGCGGAGATCCCGCAGGGCCTGAAGACCGTCTCGATCCCGAAGCAGCTGGGCAATCCGTACGAGGAGTTCGAGCACTCCGGCGTCGACGAGGCGCTCGAGGAGCTGGGCGGCTCGAATCGGATCTCGGGGCCGACCGACGCCGGCGCGTCGACGCAGATCCCGATCATCAACGCCGCCGTCCAGCAGCAGCCGGACGCGATCATCATCGCCGGCAACGATCCGGACGCGGTGGCGCCGGCGCTCAAGCAGGCGGCGGACCGCGGGGTGAAGATCGTCGGCATGGACTCCGATGTCGCGCCCGACGCGCGGAGCGTGTTCGTCAACCAGGTCACCACGCAGCTGGTCGGAGAGAACCAGGTCGAGTCGATCGGCAAGCAGATCGACTACAAGGGCGAGATCGCGATCCTCTCCGCCACCGCCAACGCGACGAACCAGAACGCCTGGATCAAGGTGATGGAGGAGACGCTCAAGCAGGACAAGTACAAGGACATGAAGCTCGTCAAGATCGCCTACGGCGACGACGACGACCAGAAGTCCTTCCAGGAGACGCAGGGCCTGATCCAGGCGTATCCGAACCTCAAGGGCATCATCTCCCCGACCACGGTGGGCGTCGCCGCTGCCGCGCGGTACCTGTCGACCTCGCCGCAGAAGGGCAAGATCAAGCTCACCGGGCTCGGCTTCCCGAACCAGATGCGCAAGTTCGTCAAGGACGGAACCGTCGAGGAGTTCCAGCTGTGGGTGCCGAAGGACGTCGGCTATCTCGCCGGCCAGGCCGCGGCGGCGCTCGTCGCCGGGCGGATCACCGGCAAGGAGGGCGAGACGTTCACGGCCGGGCGGCTGGGCGAGTACACGATCGGCGCCAACGGCGAGATCGTGCTCGGCCCGCTGACGACGTTCAACGCCGACAACATCGACGACTTCGACTTCTGAGTCTGGGTCGATGAGCGCTCGCGTCGGCATCTTCGGGATCGGGCTTGCGGCCTACTGGCCGCAGTTCGATGGCCTGCGCGAGCGCATCGAGGGCTACCAGCGCCGCGTCGAGGAGCGCGTGAGCGAGCTCGGCGGCGAGGTCGTCTCGGCGGGGCTGGTGGACACGGCCGAGGGAGCGCGCGAGGCGGGAGATCGCTTCGCGCGCTCGCGGGTCGACCTCGTGTTCTGCCACGCCGTGACCTACGCCACGTCGAGCCAGGTGCTGCCGGCAGTGCAGGCGGCCAAGGTGCCGGTCGTGCTGCTCGGGCTCCAGCCGGCGTCCACGCTCGACTACGAGAACACGGACACCGGCGAGTGGCTGGCCAACTGCGCGGCCTGCTGCGTGCCGGAGCTCGCGGGCGCGTTCACGCGCGCCCGGATCCCGTATGACACCGTCGCCGGCACGATCGACGGCGACGAGCGCGCCTGGGACAAGATCGCCGCCTGGGTGCGGGCGGCGGGCGTGGCGCGCGCCCTGCGGAGCGCCCGGATCGGCTTCATGGGCCACACCTATCCCGGGATGCTCGACATGTACTCGGACTTCACGGCCGTGCACGCCCAGCTCGGCGCCCACGTGGAAGTCCTGGAGATCGACGACCTCGGCGCGCGCGTCGCGCAGGTCACGGACGACGAGGTCGCGGCCAAACGGGCCGAGATCCGCGAGATGTTCGACTTCGCCGACCCGTCCGCCGACCCGATCGCGGGGCCCATCGAGGACGAGCAGCTCGACTGGTCGGCGCGCGTCGCCGCCGGGCTTGACCGGCTGGCCGGCGACTTCGCCCTCGACGGGCTGACGTACTACTACCGCGGGGCCGACGGCAACGAGGCCGAGCGGCTCGGCGCCGGCGTGATCGTCGGCAACTCGCTGCTGACCGCGCGCGGGATCCCGACCTCGGGCGAGGGGGATCTCAAGACCAACGTCGCGCAGCTGATCCTCGACCGGCTCGGCGCCGGCGGCTCGTACACCGAGTACTACGCGCTCGACTTCGACGAGAGCTTCATCCTGATGGGCCACGACGGGCCCGGGCACGTCGCGATCGCCGAGGGGCGTCCCATCCTGCGGGCGCTCAAGCTCTACCACGGCAAGCGCGGCGCGGGCCTGAGCGTCGAGTTCAAGGTCCGCTACGGGCCGATCACGATCTGCGGCTGCACGCAGACCGCCGAGGGCAGCCTGAAGCTGATCGTCGCCGAGGGCGAGTCGATCCCCGGCGCGACGTTCCGGATCGGCAACACGAACTCGCGGCTGCGGTTCGCGAGCGCGCCCGCCGAGTTCTTCGAGCGCTGGTGCGCGGAGGGTCCGACGCACCACGTCGCGCTCGGCGTCGGCCACCGTGCGGGCGACCTGCGACGGGTGGCGACGCTGCTCGGCCTCGAGTACAGCGAGGTCGCCTGATGGAACGGGTGTGCTGGACGATGCGCGTGCGGCCCGACCGGCTCGAGGAGTACAAGGAGGCGCACCGGGCGGTGTGGCCGGAGATGCTCGAGGCCCTCAGGGCGACCGGCTGGACCAACTACTCGCTGTTCCTCGACGGCGACGGGCTGCTGATCGGCTACTTCGAGACGGAGGACTTCGAGGCGGCGCTGGCCGGGATGGAGGCGACGGACGTCAACGCCCGCTGGCAGGCCGCCATGTCCGAGTTCCTCGTGCCGCCGATGCGGCGCATCGAAGAGGTGTTCCACCTTGACTGACTTCGCGGCCATCGACCTCGGCGCCGAGAGCGGCCGCGTGGTCCTTGGCCGCTTCGACGGCGGCCGCGTGACCCTCGACGTCGCCCACCGCTTCGAGAACCGCCCGGTGCGGCTGCCGGACGGCCTGCACTGGAACCTGCTGGCGCTGTTCACCGAGGCGCTCGCCGGCCTGCGCGGGCTCGACGCCCGGCTCCGTGGGATCGGCGTCGACTCCTGGGGCGTCGACTACGCGCTGCTCGACTCGGACGGGCGCGTGCTCGGGCTGCCGTTCCACTACCGGGACTCCCGCACCGACGGCATGATCGCCCGTGCAGACGAGCGCGTCCCGCGGGCGGAGCGCTATGAGCTCACCGGCATCCAGACGATGCCGATCAACACGGTCTTCCAGCTCCTGGCCGACGCCCGGACGGCCGCGGCCGAGCGGATCGCGCTGGTGCCCGACCTGCTGTCGCACTGGCTCTGCGGCGAGCTCGCCAACGAGGTCACGAACGCGTCGACCACCGGGCTGCTCGACGCACGAACGGGCACGTGGGCGCGGTCGCTGATCGAGCGACTCGGTCTTCCGGCGGCGCCGTTCGCAGGCGACCCGATCGAGGCCGGCACCACGCTCGGTCCGGTCCTCGCCCACCACGGGATCGAGGCCGACGTCCACGCGGTGGCGAGCCATGACACCGCGTCGGCGTTCGTCGCGGCTCCGATCCGCAGCCCGCGCGCGGCGATCCTCTCGTCCGGCACCTGGTCGCTGCTCGGGCTCGAGCTCGACGGGCCGGTGCTGTCCGACCGCGCGCGCGAGTTCAACCTCACCAACGAGCGCGGCGTCGACAGCACGATCCGCCTGCTCCGCAACGTCATGGGGCTGTGGCTCGTGCAGGAGTGCCGGCGCCACTGGGACGCGTCGTACGACGAGCTGCACGAGCTCGCCGCCCAGGCGCGCGCCGACGTCCCGCTCTTCGACCCCGACGACGACCGCTTCCTCGCGCCCCACGACATGCCCGCGCGGATCGTCGCCGCCTGCAGCGAGGCCGGCCAGGGGGCGCCCGACGGGCGCAGCGAGATCGTGCGCTCCGCGCTCACCTCGCTCGCGTGCAAGTACCGGCTCGTGCTCGAGCGCCTCGAGCTCGTCACCGGCCGCGAGGTCGACGTCGTGCACGTGATCGGCGGTGGCGCGCGCAACGAGCTGCTGTGCCGGCTGACGGCCGACCTCCTCGGCCGGCCGGTCCTCGCAGGCCCGGTCGAGGCGACCGCGCTCGGCAACGTGCTCGTGCAGGCGCGCGCGGTCGGCGAGCTGCGGTCGCTGGCCGACATGCGCGCCGTCGCCGCCGCCTCGGCCGATCCCGTCGTCTACGAGCCCGCCGCCCGGGCCGACGCGATCTACGAACGCTTCCTCTCAGTGACCGGCCAGATCGTCAAGGAGACCGTGCCGTGACCGAGCACCTCGCAGCACTCGAGATCGAGACTCCGTCATGGGGCTACGGCGACTCCGGCACGCGGTTCGCGACGTTCCAGCAGGCCGGCCGGCCGCGCGACGTGTTCGAGCGCATCGACGACGCGGCAGAGGTGCATCGCCTCACCGGGACGGCGCCCGCCGTCGCGCTGCACTTCCCGTGGGATCAGGTCGACGACTTCGCGGCGCTGCGCGAGCACGCCCGGGCGCGCGGGCTGCGGATCGGTGCCGTGAACCCGAACCTGTTCCAGGACCCCGACTACAAGCTGGGCTCGATCACGCATCCCGACACGCGCGTGCGGCGGAAGGCGACCGACCACCTGCTCGAGTGCGTCGAGATCGCGAAGGAGCTCGGATCGACCGCACAGTCGCTGTGGTTCGCGGACGGCACGAACTACCCCGGCCAGGACGATCTGATCCAGCGCCGCGCCCGGATGCTCGACTGCCTGGCCGAGCTGTACGCGGCGATGCCCGCAGAGCAGGAGCTGCTGCTCGAGTACAAGCCGTTCGAGCCCGCGTTCTACGCGACCGACCTCGCCGACTGGGGCTCGGCGCTGCTCGCCTGCCTCAAGCTCGGCGACCGGGCGAAGGTGCTAGTCGACCTGGGGCACCACCTGCACGGCACGAACATCGAGCAGATCGTCGCCATTCTCGGCTCCGAGGGGCGGCTGGGCGGCTTCCACTTCAACAACCGCAAGTACGCGGACGACGACCTGATCGTCGGCTCGGTCAACCCGTTCGAGCTGTTTCTGGTCTTCTTCGAGCTCGGCACCGGGTCGCTCCCGCGCCTGACCATCGACCAGGCCCACAACGTCGAGGCCAAGGTCGAGGCGATGGTGCTGAGCGTCGTGAACCTCCAGGAGGCCTACGCGAAGGCGCTGCTCGTGGACCGCGACGCGCTCGCCGCCGCGCAGGCGGAGGGCGATGTGCTCGCCGGCCACGAGCTGCTGCTCGAGGCCTACAAGACCGATGTCCGGCCGCGGTGTGCGGAGATGCGGGCCGGGCTCGGCGCAGCCGAGGACCCGATCCGGGCGCTGCGCGAATCGGGCTATCTCGAGCGCACCGCGGCGGAACGAGGAACCACCGTCTCGGTGGCCGAGGGCTGGGGCCGATGACGACGCTCGCGCAGATGATCGCGCCCGCCGAGGACCGGTGGCCGGCCTCGGGCGAGGTGCCCGGCGACGCCCTCGGTCAGGTCCTGCTCGCCTCGCACTTGCTCGGCTCGGACCGGGCGGTGGCGAACTTCGGCGGTGGCAACACGTCCGCCAAGGGGACCGCGCTCGACCACGTCGGGCGCGAGATCGAGGTCATGTGGGTCAAGGGCTCGGGCAGTGACCTCGCGACGATGGGCCGCGGCGACTTCACGCCACTGCGGCTCGACGAGATGCTGGCCGTCTTCGATCGCGACGAGATGAGCGACGAGGACATGGTCGCCCACCTCGCACGCTGCCAGGTCGACCCGGCCGCGCCGCGCTCCTCGATCGAGACGCTGCTGCACGCGTTCGTGCCGGCGCAGCACGTGCACCACACGCACCCCGACGGCATCAACGTGCTGGCCGGCACCCGCGACGGCGAGCGCCTGGTCGCCGAGTGCTTCGGCGACGAAGCCGCCTGGATCCCGTACATCAGGCCCGGGTTCACGCTCGCCAAGCAGGTCGGCACGGTGGTGCGCGAGAACCCGGACCTGAAGCTCGTCGTGCTCGCCAAGCACGGCCTCGTGGTCTGGGGCGACACCGCCGAGGAGGCGTACCGGCGCACGATCGAGGTCATCAACCGCGCGGTCGAGTTCGTCAACGCCCGAACGGCCGGCGAGTCGCGCTTCGACGGCTCGCTGGGAGCCGAGGACGGCAGCCCGGTGCTGGCCGCGGTCCTGCCGGCGCTGCGCGGCGCTGTGTCGAGCGAGCGCTCCAAGGTGTTGGTCGTCGACCTGTCGTCGCGCGCCCGTGAGTTCGTCTCCTCGCGAGCGGCAGCCGAGCTCGTGACGGTCGGGGCGGCGTGCCCCGACCACCTCGTGCACACCAAGCGCGTGCCGCTGTGGATCCCGTTCGACCCCGCGAGCGAAGACGCCGAGACACTGCGTGCGCGCATCGCGGAGCGCGTCGAGGCGTTCCGCGACGACTACCGCACGTACGTGGGTGACCGTGCCGAGCCGGCCGACCCGGACGCTCGCGTCGTGCTGATCCAGCATGTCGGCCTAATCGGCGTCGGCACCTCGACGAAGGCGGCGAGGCTGTCGCGCGACCTCTACCACCGGGCGATCGAGGTGATGGCCGGCGCGCACGCGCTCGGCGGGTTCGTCTCGCTCGACGCGCAGGAGAGCTTCGACATCGAGTACTGGCCGCTCGAGCTCTACAAGCTCTCGCTCGCGCCGCCGCCCGGCGAGCTCCAGGGCAAGGTCGCGCTCGTGACGGGCGCGGCCGGCGGGATCGGCCGGGCGGTGGTCGACGCGCTGGCGTCGGCCGGCGCCTGCGTGGCCGCGTTCGACCTCGACGCCGACGGCGCCCGCGAGGCCGTGGACGAGCTCGGCGACAACGGGATCGCTTTAAGCGGCGACGTGACCTCCGAGGCGGCGGTCGCCGAGGCGTTCACCGCCGCGGTCGAGGCCTTCGGCGGCGTCGACATCATCGTGTCGAACGCCGGCGTCGCGTCGAGCGCGCCGATCGAGGAGACGACCCTGGCCGAGTGGGAGCGCAACCACGCCATCCTCGGCACCGGCTACTTCCTCGTCGCGCGCGAGGCGTTCGGCGTCCTGCGCCGGCAGGACCGCGGCGGCTCGATCGTCTTCGTCGCCTCGAAGAACTCACTCGTGGCGGGCAAGAACGCCGCCGCCTACTCCTCCGCCAAGGCCGCCGAGCTCCACCTCGCCCGCTGCCTGGCCGAGGAGGGCGGCTCTGCCGGCATCCGCGTCAACACGGTCAACCCCGACGCGGTCCTGCAGGGATCCCGGATCTGGGACTCGAGCTGGCGCGAGGAGCGAGCGGCGTCCTACGGCATCGAGCCCGAGGAGCTCGAGGAGCACTACCGCAAGCGCACGACCCTCGGCGTCAACATCCTGCCGGAGGACATCGCCGAGGCGGTCTTGCACTTCGCCTCGCCGAGGCGCTCGGGCAAGAGCACGGGGAACGTGCTCAACGTCGACGGCGGCGTGGCGGCGGCGTACCCGCGCTAGACGGGGCGCAACAACGCCGCTCCAAATTTCACCCCGCCTCACTCGCCGTCTCTCCGACCGCGCGCGCGTCCTGGTGCGGGCGGCCGGGCTCGCCCGCCCCCGGGAAGCCGGCCTGCTCTCCCGCGTCCGGGCCGGGAGCCTCCGGCGGCGCCGGGGCGCCGATCAGCGCCTCGATCGCCTCGCGGCGGTCGGGCGAGACGATCGGCCAGCCGGGCTCGTAGCCGAAGACGTCGCGCAGCGGGGTCGCGCTGTAGCGCTCGCCGACGATCTCGATGCGGTCGGGGTCGATGAGCGCCGGATGCGGTGCGCCGCACGCGCGGCCGAGTCGGAGCAGCTCGGAGCGCAGCGCGACGATGTAGTTGGCCGCGCGGGCGGACTTGAGCGTCGGATCGAGCCCTCGCATCAGCCAGCGGTTGTGGGTCGCGACGCCGGTCGGGCAGCGACCGGTGTGGCAGCGCATGGCCTGGATGCAGCCGACGGCCAGCATCGCCTCCCGCCCGACGTTGACCATGTCGCACCCGAGCGCGAGCGCGTGCAGCGCCGCGTCCGGGAAGCCGAGCCGGCCGGCGCCGACGAACACGACGTCCTCGGCCACCCCCGCGCGCGCGAAAATCGGGTACACGCGTGAGAGGCCGACCTTGAACGGCAGCGCCACGTGGTCGCTGAACGCGAGCGGCGCCGCGCCGGTGCCGCCCTCGCCGCCGTCGATGGTCACGAAGTCCGGGCCGCCGCCGGTGGCCGCCATCCGCTCCGCGAGCGTCTGCCAGAGCCCGAGGTCGCCGACCGCCGACTTGACGCCGACCGGCAGGCCGGTCGCGCGCGCGAGGCGCTCGACGAACTCGATCATCTCGTCGACGTCGGAGAACGCCGTGTGGGCCGCCGGGCTGGCGCAGTCCCGGTAGGCGGGGACGCCGCGGATCGCCGCGATCTCCTCGGTCACCTTCGGCGCCGGCAGCAGCCCGCCGAGGCCGGGCTTGGCGCCCTGGGAGAGCTTGATCTCGATCGCCCGCACCGGCGCCTCGGCGAGCCGCTGCTCGAGGTGGTCGAGCGAGAAGCGCCCACGCTCGTCGCGGCAGCCGAAGTACCCCGTCCCGATCTGGAAGATCAGCTCGCCGCCGTGACGGTGGGCGCGCGCGAGGCCGCCCTCGCCGGTGTTCTGGAGACACCCCGCCAGCGCCGCGCCGCGGTTGAGCGCCTCGACCGCGACGGGCGACAGCGACCCGTAGCTCATGCCGGAGATGTTGACCAGCGACGGCCGGAACGCATACCGGCGCCCGTGCGCGGCGCCCAGCACCTTGCCCGCCGGCAGCCGGTAGTCGGGCGGCCCGCCCGGCTGCTCATCTGCCGGCGGCGGCACCGGGAACGGCGACTGCTCGAACACGATCAGGCTGTCGACCTGCTCCATGTCGTTGTCCGAGCCGAAGCCGAAGGTGTTGATCTCGCGCTTCGACGACGCGTACACCCAGCGCCGCTGGTCGCGCGAGAACGGCCGCTCCTCGTCATTCGACGTGACGATGTACTGGCGCAGCTCCGGCCCAACCGACTCGAGCAGGTAGCGGAGGTGCCCGACGATCGGGTAGTTGCGCAGGATCGCGTGGCGGCGCTGCCGGAGATCGTGCGCGGCGAGGCCGGCCAGCGCGGCGCCGGTCATGCCGCTAAGGCGGCGGGTGGTTCGGTTCATCAATCCGAACCTTCCCGGGCGATGACAGGCGCATTCCGCGGGTACAGGGATCCTGTTATGACGGCAATGAGCGAACGTCGGCAGGCCCGGCGGGCCCGGATGTCGCTGCCCTGCGTGCTGCGCCCACGCACGAGCTCGCCGATCTGGGCGGAGACGATCGATGTCAGCGAGGGCGGGATGAGCGTGCGCGCGGCCCGTCCGCTGCGGCCCGACGAGATGGTCGACTTCGACCTCGCGGGCGCGCCGGACGAGCACGTGGAGGGCCGCGCGACGGTCATGCGGCTGCACGCCCCGCGGGTCTACGGCCTGCGGTTCGAGCGGCTGCAGGAGCCGATGCGCCGCCGGCTCATGGACCTCGTGGGCGGCTAAGCGGCCGCGGTCTCCCGCACCGCCGCCTCCAGCGCGTCGAGCCCGCGCGCGAGCTCGTCGTCGCCGATCGTGATCGGCGGCAGCAGGCGGATCGTCTCGCCGTACAGGCCGCAGGAGAGCAGGAGCAGGCCGCGCTCGCGCGCAGCGGCGATCGTGGGCGGGACGAGCTCCGGGGTGAGTTCGATCGCGAGCATCGGTCCGAGCCCGCGGACTTCGACGACGCCCGGCACGTCGGCCGCGATCGCGTCGAGCCGCGCGCGGATCGTCCGGCCGAGCGTCTCTGCCCGCTGCAGGAACTCGGGCGAGGCGACGGTGTCGAGCACGACCGCGGCCGCCGCACACGAGACCGGGTTGCCGCCGAACGTGCCGCCGAGCCCGCCGGCGTGGACGGCGTCCATGAGCTCCGCGCGGCCGGTGACCGCAGCCAGCGGCAGCCCGCCGCCGAGCGACTTGCCCGAGATCAGGATGTCCGGCGTGACGCCGTAGTGCTCGATCGCCCACATCGGGCCGGTGCGGCCGACGCCCGCCTGGACCTCGTCGTCCACGTAGAGGATCCCGTGGCTGTCGCACAGCTCCTTGAGCGCCCTGGGGAAGTCCGGCGGCATCGGGATGAAGCCGCCCTCGCCCTGCACCGGCTCGAGGACGACGCACGCGACGCTCAGCGGATCGACGTCGGCCTTGAAGAGATGTACGAGCGCTGCGAGCGCGTCGTCGGAGCTGAGGCCGCGATGCGGCGCCGGGGCGCGGTAGATCTCGGGTGCGAACGGGCCGAAGCCGCGCTTGTACGGGACGACCTTGCTGGTCAGCGACATCGTCAGCAGCGTGCGGCCGTGGAAGGCGCGGTCGAACGCGACGACCGCCGGGCGGCCGGTCGCGGCGCGCGCGACCTTGACCGCGTTCTCGACCGCCTCGGCGCCCGAGTTGACCAGCACGCTCTTGTAGTCGGTGCCGGGGCCGGGGTACAGCTCGGCGAGCCGGCGGCAGACCTCGACGTACGGCTCGTAGGCGCCGACCATGAAGCACTGGTGCAGGTAGCGGTCGACCTGCTCGTGGATCGCTCGCACCACCTCGGCGGGGCCGTGCCCGAGGTTCTGGCAGCCGATCCCGCCCGCGAAGTCGATGTACGAGCGGCCGTCGTCGGCGTCGATCCGCGCGCCCTCGGCCCCCACCACCACGAGCGGCGGCGCGGTCACCGCCGCCGACACGTATCGATCGCGCGCCGCGCGCACGTCCTTGCCGGCATCCACAGAGATCGTCATACCTCCCAGGCTCCCCGACGGTCGGTCGAGGACCAACTGTCAGCCCTCAGAATCGGCCGGACGATCTTCGTGCCGCGCACGATCGCCGTCAAGGCCGCACCAGTCGGCGATGAACAGCGCGATCGCCTGCGCGGTCCGGGTGATCGACGGCAGGTGGACCCGCTCGTCGACCCCGTGCTCGTTCTCGGCCAGCGGCCCGAAGCAGACCGCGGGCGTGTCGCCGTAGAGCTGGAAGGTCCGCGCGTCGGTGGTGGCGGTCGACGCGAACAGCGGCGGCTGTTGGCCGGTTACGCGCGTGGCGGCGTCCTGGAGGCGGGCGATGAGCGGGGCGTCCGGCTCGAGCTCGTAGCCCTCGCACTGGAAGCCGTCGTACACGACCTCGAACTGGAACGCGTTGCCCGCGGCGACGGACGCCACTGCCTGCTCGACCCGCGCCTTCAGGTCGCCGACGGGCTCGCCGGGGTACAGCGCGAGCCGGAAGTGGGTGACGCACTCGCCGGCCACCGTAGACGGCCAGTCGCCGCCGCGGATCATCCCGACGTTGAGGTTGATCGGGTGGCGGTAGGCGGCGAACAGCGGGGGCTTGTTCGCGTTGAGGTCGGCCTCGAGCGCGCGCAGCGCCTCGATCACCGCGTACGACGCCTCGATCGCGTTCGCGCCGTCGCCGGCGTCGCCGGCGTGCGCCGGCGCGCCGATCGCGCGCACCTGGAACCACAGGACGCCGACCTGCGCGTTCCAGATCGCGCCCTGGGTCGGCTCCGTGATGATCGCGGCGTCGGCGGTCTGGCCGGCGAGCACGCACGCCAGCGCGCCGTTGCCGGTGCACTCCTCCTCGACCACCGACTGGAGCTGCACGCGGCCGCGCGGCCGCAGCCCGAGCCGCTGGAGGCCGCGCACGGCGCCGACCATGGCGGCGAGGCCCGACTTCATGTCGCCGGCCCCGCGGCCGTACATCCACTCGCCGTCGACGCGGGCGGCGAACGGGTCGACGGTCCACAGCGCGGCCGGCTCAGGGCTCACGACGTCGATGTGCCCGTTGAGGATCAGCGAGCGCCCGTCGCCGGAGCCGGCCCAGTCGGCGAGAACGTTCGCCTTGCCGTCCACGTTCCAGCTGAACGGCGCGCCCGCCGGATGGCGCTCCAACGCGGCGGGGTCGAGCGGGACGTCGAACGACTCGAGGCCCAGCGCCGCGAACGCCCGCCGCATGACCTCCTGGCCGCCGGCCTCGGCGCCGAGCAGCGAGGGCGCGGCGACGAGCTCCTCGAGGAGGGCCACCATCGCGGGCTGCTCGGCCGCGACGGCGGCCAGGATCTCGTCGTCCACGCCCCGCAGATTACGAGGCGACCGCGTGGATCTCCGCGGGCAGGTTCCAGCACTCGGCGATCTGGCCGTCGGCGAAGCGCACGATCGCGCCGCCGTGCGCCTCGAGCGCGAGACCGGGGCCCTGCGGGGCGCGCCAGGTGAAGCGCGTCGCTACGCGATCGCGCTCGGCGACGGCGTCCTCGAGCGTCACCGACGCGCCGGGGAACGAGTCGATCGTCGCGGCGTGGAAGCGGCAGAGGTCGTCGACGTCCTGGATGCCGGCCGGGAAGCCGTGGAGCGTCGCGTCGGGGCTGAACAGCGCGAGGTAGTCCTCGGGGTTGCCGGCGTTGAGCGCGGCGACGGCGTCCAGCAGCGCGGACTTGTTGGCCCGCGGGCGGTTCTTGGGGGTGGTCGGGGCGGCCATGCGTACCTCCTAAGGTGGTGCGGTCGTGAAGTCTTCGACCACCGAGGCGCCGCGGGCAACCGTCGCGATGACCAAACCCAGCGGCGTGGTTTGGACCCTCTACGAACGGTGAGGAGGCTGGGGACCGACCGCGCGGCGGGATCTGGAAGCGCATGGCGCCCTTTCCGTATATATGACGGAAAAGGCGCCAGGGACCGCCGACTCCGGTGGCTACCCGCTTCCCTACCCAGCGCAGTTGACGTTCGTCGGCCGAGCGGGAATAGACTGGCCGCGCCGTGCTCCGACTCGCCGATCTGCTCGCCGAGGAGCCGTTCGGGCTCGAGCTGCTCAGCGGCGGCCCCGAGGCGCCCGCCCGCGAGGTGCGGGGCGCGCACGCCGTCGAGGTGGACGCGCCGGCGCGCTGGCTCGGGCGCGACTGGATCATGCTCACCACCGGCGTGCGCCTGCGCGGGAACGCCGACGCGCAGCGCGAGCTGGTCCCCCAGCTCGAGGAAGGCGGGGCGAGCGCGCTCGGCTTCGGCGTCGGGCTCGGGTTCAAGCGCGTGCCGCCGGCGCTCGTCGAGGTCGCCCGCGAGCGCGACTTCCCGGTGTTCGCGGTGCCGTACGAGACGCCGTTCCGCGAGATCATCCACTTCGTCGACAGCGCGCTGACGAGCGGCGAGGAGCAGGTCTTCCGGCGGCTGACGGCGCTCCAGCGCTACCTGGTCGACGCGCTGCGCACGCCGCAGCCGGAGCGCGCGATGGTCGATCGCCTCTCCGGCTTCCTCGACGCCAGCGTGATGCTCCTCGACGCCGAGGGCCGGCCCGAGATCGTGGCCGGCAAGCCGCCGGTCGACGAGCTGCTGCGTGCGGTGTGCGCCGAGCCGCCGGGTCTGCTCGAACTCGAGGTCGCCGGCTGGCACGCGGTCGCCACGCCCGTCGGCCAGACGACCCGCCGGCTGGTGCTCGCCAGTCCACGGAGCGGGTTCATCGCCAAGCTCGCGAAGCCCGCAGCCGAGGCGACGGCGCCGCTCCTCGCCGCGATGGCGCGGCTGAGCGAGGTCGTGCGCGACCAGGAGCACGCGGTCAAGGGCGCACTGCTGGAGGAGGCGCTGGAGCGCGTCGAGGCCCGCGACCCGCTGCCGCTCGCCGCCCGGGCGGCCGCGTTCGGCCTGGACTTCTCCGAGCCGGCGCGGATGATCGTGATCCAGTCGCCGCTCGACCTGTCCGGCGTCCGCCGCCAGGTGGTCGCGCGGCTCGAGCGGGAGCACATGCCGCACCTCGCGCAGCCGCGCGACGGCGCGCTGACCCTCCTCGTCCAGGGCCCCAAGGAGAAGATCGCCGCGACGGTGGAGGAGCTCGCGGATGTCGCGATCGGGATCGGGCGTCCGGTCACGGCGATCGTCGACGCCCATCACTCGCTGCGCGACGCGGAGCTGGCCGTGCGCCGAGACGAGCGCGTCACGTGGTTCGAGGACTTCGACCTCGCGACGTTCATGGTGAGCGAGATCGCGCCGGAGCGGCTCGACCCGAAAGTCGACGAGATCCTCTCGGTGCTGCGCGCGCACCCGCCGCTGCACGAGGCGCTGAGCGCGTACTTCGCGCACGACCTCGACATCGCCGCGACCGCCGCCTCGCTGCACATGCACCGCAATTCGCTGCGCTACCGGCTCGCGCGCGCCGAGCAGGTCCTCGGCCGCTCGCTCAAGCAGCCGGCGACGATCGCGGCGGTCCACATCGCGCTCGTCGCCGAGGCGACAGACCAAAGCGCCCGGGCGTCTTTGGACGAGTCACGATTGCCCGCGCGAGCCGGGCGGCCATAGGATCGCCGTCGCGATGGAGGTCAACGAGCAGCCCACGGCGCCGTACCTCGACGCTGTCGTCGCCTATGCCTTCCGGGGCACCGGGCGCTACCACGTGCCCGGCCACAAGGGCGGGCCGGGTGCCGACCCCGGCCTGCGCAAGGCGATCGGGACCGACGCCCTGGCCGCCGACGTGCCGCAGGACATCCACGGGATCGACCTCGGGCCGTCGCCGACGGCCTACGAGCGCGCCGAGCGGCTCGCCGCGCAGGCGTTCGGCGCCGAGCGCACGTTCTTCCTCACGAACGGTGCGACGCAGGGCAACCACACGCTGTGCCTCGCGCTCGCCCCGCTCGGCACGCGGATCGTCGCGCAGCGCAACTCGCACGCGTCGATCGTCGACGGCCTCGTCCTGAGCGGCGGGCTGCCGAGCTTCGTGGCCCCCGAGTACGACGCCGAGCTAGGTGTAACTCATTGTGTTCGTCCGCAGGCGCTCGAGCAGGCGCTGCGCGACGCGCCGGACGCCAAGGCGGCGTTCATCGTGTCGCCGACCTACTACGGCATGGCCGCCGACATCGCCGGCATGGCGGACGTCGCCCACGCGGCCGGCGTGCCGCTCGTCGTCGACCAGTCGTGGGGCCCGCACTTCGGCTTCAACGAGGAGCTGCCGCCGACCGCGCTGTCGCAGGGCGCCGACGCGATGCTCACCAGCACGCACAAGATCGCCGGCTCGCTCACGCAGAGCGCGATGCTGCACATCTCCGACAGCGGGCGGGTCGACATCGGCGGAGTCGGCCGTGCGCTTCGGCTGCTGCGCTCCACGAGCCCGTCGTCGCTGCTGATGGCCTCGCTCGACTCGGCGCGACGCCAGCTCGCGCTGCACGGCGAGCAGCTGTTGTGGGAGACGCTGCGCGCGATCGAGGTGGCGCGCGAGAAGCTCGAGACGATCGAAGGCATCGCGCTGGTAGACGCCTCGCTGATCGGGCGGATGGGCGTCGCCGGCTACGACCCGCTGCGGATCGTGCTCGACGTGCGCGGCACCGGCCGCACCGGCTACGAGATCGCCGAGGCGCTGCGCCGCTCCTACGACGTGCACGTCGAGCTGCCGATGCAGGCGACCGTCGTCTTCGTGGTCGGTCTCGGCGAGTCGGCCGCCACGCTGCGGCGCCTGGCGGGCGACGTCGACGAGGTGGTCAAGCGGCTGCGCGAGCCTGGCGCGACGCGCGCGCTCGTCCCGCCGGCGGCGTCGCTCGGCTACGAGGTCGCGCTGCCCCCGCGCGAGGCGTTCCTGGGCGAGGCCGAGCAGATCGCCGTCGACGACGCCGTCGGCCGCATCTCGTGCGAGTCGATCGCCAGCTACCCGCCGGGCGTCCCCGCCCTGCTGCCCGGCGAGCGGATCTCCCCAGCGACCGTCGCCTACCTGCGCGAGCTGGCCGCGAGCGGAGCGCGCCTCCACGGCGCGAGCGACCCCGAGTTCCAGACCATCAACGTGCTGCGGGAGGGCAATTGATCGATCCGCTCGAGCGCTGGGCGCAGTACGGCGAGAAGCCCGACTACGCGGGCCTGCTCACGTTCGGCGGCGCGCCGTTCACGCAGGACCCCAGCGAGCTCGAGGGGTTCGACGTGGCGATCGTCGGCGCGCCGATGGACGACCTCGTGTCCGACCGCCCGGGGGCGCGGCTCGCGCCGCGCGCGATCCGCGGGGCCAGCTCGCCGCCCGGCCCGCACCTCGAGGTCAAGGTCGACGCCTTCGCGGACCTGCGGATCGTCGACTTCGGCGACGCGCCGGTGATCCCCGCCGACGCCGGCACCTCGCACGCCGCGATCGAGACCACCGTGGGCCAGGTGCTCGCGGCGCGCGTGCTGCCGATCGTGCTGGGCGGCGACCACTCGATCACCGAGCCTGCCGTCCGCGCATGCGCGGACGTCCACGGCCCGGTCGGCGTGATCCACTTCGACACCCACACCGACACCGGCACCGAGGTGTTCGGCGTCGAGCGCTCGCACGGCACGTTCATTCGCCGGCTGATCGACGGCGGGCAGCTCGACGGGGGCCGCTACGCCCAGATCGGCCTGCGCGGCTACTGGCCGGGCGAGGCCGAGTTCTCGTGGCAGGCCGAGCACGGCATCACGAGCCTGTTCATGCACGACGTCCGCGACCTCGGGATCCGCGAGGTCGTGCGGCGGGCGATCGAGGCGGTCGGGCCCGGCCCGGTCTACCTGACCGTCGACGTCGACGTGCTCGACCCCGCCTTCATCCCTGGCACCGGCACGCCGGAGCCCGGCGGCATGACCGCCACGGATCTCCTGCTCGCGGTGCGCACGGTGGCCGCCGAGGTCGAGCTCATCGGCGCCGACGTGGTCGAGGTGATCCCGACCACGATCGGCACCAACGACTACTCGGCGCTCATCGCCGAGCGGGTCGTACGCGAGGCACTGACCGGCCTCGCGTTGCGCCGGGGCGCCGGGTTGCCGTAGTCAGGAATACGCGCCGCACGGCCCGCGTCCGTGCTTGTGAGGGTCCGCACAATGCGGGTCCAGGGGACCGAAGGGAGATGCAATGAGTCCCTCCAACAAGCGCGCGGTCGTGGCGACCGTGCTCGCGTTCGCGGGTCTGGCGCTCGCGTATCCGTCTGGCACGCTCGCGGCCGCTCCGGCGCCGATCGTCACCCAGCCGGACGTCGTGCTCGACGATCCGATTCTCGATCCCGGCCTGGGGCAGACCTCCTCGGCTTGTGCCCCCATCGACGTGGACGAGCTGCGCCGGCCGTATGTCTTCCGGCGTGACCTGACCCCAGGCCAGCTGCAGACCGAGCTGTTCGACGAGCTCGCCCCGCAGGGCTGGCGTCCCCAGCGTCTGACGGGCTACCAGATGGGCGGGAGCGAGGAGCGCTTCGCGACGAAGTGGGTCCGAACGCCCGGTCCTGCCTGGACCTCGCGCTTCGGTCTCACTGGGGCGGCGTTCCATTCGCTCTACCTCCAGCTCCGCGGGACGCACCGGCCGGTCGACGTCACCGGCTACAACCTGCCGAGCGGCGCCACCCGCTACGCCGTGATATGGGAGCGGAACACGAGCGGCGTCGACTGGCGCGTCCACCGCGACGTCAGCCGCAACGGGATGCAGGATCTCGTGGACCAGTACGTCGGCACCGGCTTCCTCCCGATTCGAGTGGAGGCCTACACCCTCGACGGCGACACGCGCTACGTCTCGATCTGGGTCAAGGACCCCTGTCGCTGGGCCATGCACAACAAGATGACCCGGGAGCAGTACCAGGCCCGCCTCGAGCAGTACGCGGGCACCTACCGCCTCGTCCACCTCGACAGCTACTCGGACGGCGGCGACACCTACTACGCGGGGATCTGGTGGCAGCAGCCCGGACCCGGGCAGGCGGTGCCGGCGACGCCGCGCGGGACGACGACGACCGGCACGGATCGTACGTCTTGGCGCCTCTTTTCAGCCCATCACCCCGCCTAGGCGCAGCAGCGCCCGCTTGTCGGGCTTGCCGCTGGCGGCGACCGGAACGCCGGGCACCGCCGTGATCGTCTGAGGGACGCTGTCCTCGCCGAGCTGGGCGCGCACCAGCGCGGCCAGCTCCGCCGACACCGCGCCGTCTACGTCCCGATCGCCAGAGGGCACGACGAAGGCGTGCACCGCCTCCCCGGTCCGCTCGTCGGGCGCCCCCGTCACGTACGCGTCGATGACGTCGGGGTGGCTCGCCAGCACCCTTTCGATCGGCCCGGCATAGACCACCATCGCGTTGACCAAGATGACATCGCGCGTCCGCCCGACCAGATAGAGGTAGCCCTTGTCGTCCACATGGCCGAGGTCCCGGGTGCGGATCCAGCCGTCCTGCAGGACGTCGCGCGTCTCCCCCGGGTCGCCCCAGTAACCCTTCATCTGGTACGGGCAGCGTACGAAGATCTCGCCGTCGTGGCTGGGGGCGAGCTCGCGCCCGGCCTCGTCCCGTACGCTGATCTCCACCCGCGGGTGCG
>JBKOYW010000495.1:0-3815 GCA_046744275.1 Actinomycetota bacterium | reverse complement strand
CGCGCGCGTCGCGCTCCCGGCTCGCGGGCAGCTCGCGGCACAGCGCGAGCGCGCGCTGCAGCGCGCGGGCGGCGCCCGCGTGGTCGTACAGCCGCTGTGCGGCGTCCGCCGCCCGGACGTACCAGGTCACCGCCTCGTCGGCGGCGCCCGCGGCCTCGCAGTGCGCGGCGACCTCGAGGTCGTCCCCGTGCGCGCGCTCCAACGCTCGCGCCACGCGCAGGTGGTGATGGCGGCGCTGCGCCGGACCGAGCGCCTGATGGGCGGCCTCCCGGATGCGGCCGTGGCTGAAGTCGTAGGCGTCGAGCGACTGGGCGCGCACGATGCCGCGCCGCCACAGCTCGTCGAGACCGCGGACGAACGCCTGCGCGTCGAGCTCGCTCGCGTCGGCCAGCACCGGGCCCGAGAACTCGCGGCCGATCGTCGCGGCGACCCCGGCCAGCTCGCTCGCCGGGCCCGAGAGCCGGGCGAGCCGCGCCGCGATCACCGCCTGCACCTTGCCGGGCGTCACGGCATCCTCGGGGGCGGACCGGACGGCCTCCACCAGGAACAGAGGGTTGCCCTCGGAGTCGGCGAACAGGCGCTCGGCATCGGCCTCGGCGAGCGGCGTCCCGGTCATCCGCTCGGCCAGCAGGCCGGTCTCGGGGCGGCTGAGCCGGCCGAGCTCGATCTCCGAGTAGCGCTGGAGCGCCTGGAGCCCGGCGGCCAGCTCGTCGACGGGGTGGCGCGCGTCGATCTCCTCGCGGCGCGCGGTCGCCGCGACCAGGAGCGGCGCCGTGGGCTCGGCGCGGAGGAGGTAGTGCAGGAACTGGAGGGTCGGGCGGTCGAACCACTGCAGGTCGTCGGCGACCAGCAGCAGCGGCGTGGGAGGCGTGAGCAGCGTCCGCGCGAGCGCCGTGAACAGCCGCTGGCGCTGCTCGTCCTCGGGCAGCGGCTCGGGTGAAGGGAGGTCCGGCCGCTCGGTCCGCAGCTCGGGAAGCAGCCGCGCGAGCTCGGTCGCATGCGCGGGGTCGAGTCGGCGGACGCGGCCGGCGAGCGCCTCCGAGCGCAGCCAGGCGACGACCGGCCCGTAGGCCACGGCGCCCTCCGCGGGATACGCGCGCGCCTCGGCGGTGGCCGCACCGGCGTGCGCGCACCACGACCGCAGCTCCTCGACCAGGCGGCTCTTGCCGATGCCGGGCTCGCCGGTCACGAGCACGAGCTGCGCGGAGCCGCGCGTGGCCGACCGCCACAGCGCGGTGAGCCGGGCGCGCTCGTCCGCCCGCCCCACGAGCGGCGGCCCGGCCGGCGAGGCGGTCTGGGGTGCCTCGGCGTCGATGAGCAGAAGCGCCTCGTAGGCGGCGCGGGTCTCGGGCGACGGCTCGACGCCCAGCTCCCGCTGCACCGTGGCGGCATACGCGTGGTAGGCGCGCACGGCCCGCGCGCGGTCGCCCCGCGCGTCGTGCAGGCGCATGAGCGCGCGGTGGCCGTCCTCGCGCAGCGGGTCGTGGCGGACAAGCCGCTCGGCGCAGCGGATCGCCGCCGCCCACTCCCCGCGCTCCTCGAGCTCGCGCTGGAGCTGCACGAGCGCGTCGAGGAAGCGGTCGCGTAGCCGCTCGCGCGCCTCGAGGACCCAGTCGTCATAGCTGCCCTCGATGAGGTCACCCGCGTAGGCCTCGACCACCGCCTCCAGGTCACCGGCGGCGAGCGCCTGCTCGAAGTCCGCGAGGTCGAGCGTGTACGGCGCGTCCTCCCGCCAGCGCAGCGTGAGCGCGGTCACCTGGATGAAGGCGTCGGCGTCGGGCAGCGCGTGGCGGAGCGTGTGGAGGACCTTGCGCAGGTTCGTGCGCGCCTGCGCCTCGGTCGAGTCCGGCCAGAACATGAACGCGAGCTGCTGCCGGGGCTGGGGCACGCCGCGGTGCACGAGCAGGTAGCCGAGCAGCGACACCGCTCGTGCCGAGTCGAGCGGCGCCAGCGGCTCGTCGCCGCTGCGGAGGTCCACGTTCCCGAGCAGCCGGATGCGGAGTGTCGGCGCCATCCGGCCGTAGTGTCAGGCGGCGCCGCAACCCGCGTCAACCGGCGCGCGGCGCTCCCAGCAGCAGCCGCGTCAGCCCGACCCGCGAGTCGACGTCGAGCTTGCGGTAGATGCGCTTCACGTACGGGCTGACCGTGTGGCAGCTGAGGAGCAGCGTCTCGGCGATCTTGCGGTCGGCGAGGCCGTCGACCACGAGCGCGACGACGTCGGCCTCGCGCGCGGTCAGGGCCGCCAGCGCGCCGGGCGAGACGTGGGCGTGCTCGCGACGGAGCTCGAGCACCGTGACGAGCACGCCGCAGTCGGCGTGGAGCGGGCTCGAGTCCGCGAGCAGCATCGCGGACTCTCCCGTCAGGAGCTCGACCTCGACGCGGCGGGAGAACGGCCCGTCCCCGGCGGGCCGGCCCAGCAGCCGGTGGAGGCGCTCCTCGGCGTCCACCACGTCTCCGAGAAGTCGCCGGGCCGCGTCGTTCAGGCGAAGCTCGGTGTCCACCGGATCGCTGAGCACGAGGGGGACCCCGGTGATGTCGATCGCCGCCCTGGCCTCGTCGCGCTCACGTTCGAGCACCTCCCGCGAGTCGATGCGCTCGACGACCTGCGCCATCAGGTCCGCCACGGCCTCGGCACTGCGAAGGTCGGCAGGGCCGACGTCGTGCTGTGCGGTCTCCGTCGCGAAGTGCACGCTGCCGATCGGCTGCCCGCCGGCCATCATCGGCGCCTCCACCACGTGACTCATCCGGTGCATCGAGAAGGCGCGACGATAGGCGTGGCTCTCCTCCCTCAAGGAGACGTCGATCCCGCCGGAGCGGGCAGCGACGGCATCGGCGTGCTCGTCCACCGACGCCTCGTCGAGCGCGTCCACCTGCGCCGTCTCGGCGAGCCCGCCCGCCGCGCGGATCTCCTCGGCGACCTGGTCGAGCGGATCCAGCGTCCGCCCGGCGAGATGGACCTTGGCGCCCTCGCGAGCGAAGGCGCGGGCGACCGCGCCACCGATCGTCCCGCCACCTCCGTAGATGATCGCGGTCTTGCTCTCGAGCAGCATGTCGGACCTCCTCGCGGCGTCGGCCCTCGTCCGTCCTCCCGGACTCGGGTTCGCCGATTGAGACCGCCGATCGCGGCGAGACTCATCTCGCCACGAGCGCGTCACATCGGCCGCCGGGATCCCGACGTACCGCTAGACTCCGCGCCGCCCCGCCGGAGTAGCTCAGTCGGTTAGAGCAGTGGAATCATAAGCTGCACTCGCCTCCGACTTTAGGCTGCAAATGCGCCGCTTTCTAACAGAGGCGCGGGAACCGTTCTAACGAAATCGCGGCGCCGCGAATGGTGCAGACGGCGTCTGCACGATCTCGCGAGGCGCCGCGAGCGCGGGCCGCACGGTCGTTCCCGGACAGGAGTGCGAGGCCGTGCTCAGGGCACTGAGCGAACGCTCGTGCTCTCCTCGACCACCCCGGCTCCGCTGAGAATCGCGTCCCGAAAATCCGTGGGCCGGCAACGCCCAACGGCCAGCGCTATGCCGACCACGCGCCACCACACGTCCGGAAAGGGCGTTCTCGAACGTGTCCGGCCTGTCCCGCATAGCGTCGTTCCCCCTACGCGACGATCTGGGAGCTGAATGAGTGTTCCATGTCGAGAAGCGCTGACCGGCTCCGCTCATCAGGTGAAGGGCTGCGAGCGGCGCGGCCCACGACATCAGGAGACCACGATGCCGAAGTAGCTACTGCTCAAGCGCCGTGCGCGGGCGCCTGCACGAGCTCGACGGCGACCTGCCCGCCGCCGCCACGGCATACGCCGAGGCCGCCCGCCGCGC
>JBKOYW010000346.1:0-4125 GCA_046744275.1 Actinomycetota bacterium | reverse complement strand
CCAGGGGCCGCCGCTTGTTGCCGGCTCGCCGCCACGCCGTCTCGACGTCGACATCGAGCAGCACCACGGTGTGGCGACGCAGCAGCTCGCGCACGCGCGCCGAGCCGACGGCGCCGCCGCCGAGCGAGAGGACCGGCGCCGGCCGGCGCTCGAGCAGCCCGCAGACGACCTGCTCCTCGACGCCCCGGAACGCCGCCTCGCCATGGGAGGCGAAGTACGCCTCGATCGACGTTCCGAGCCGGTGCTCGATCTCGTGGTCGGCATCGATCGCGCGCGCGCCGAACGCGCCGGCGGCCGCCCGCGCCGCCGACGTCTTGCCGGCGCCCATGAAGCCGATGAAGACTAGAGCCGGGGCTTCCATCCGATGCGCCGCTCGTAAGCGGCCAGGGCGGCGCGCACGTCGTCGATGTGGTCGCCGCCGAACTTGTCTCGGTAGGCCTCGGCCAGCACGATCGCGAGCATCGCCTCCCCCACCACCCCGGCGGCCGGCACCGTGCAGGAGTCGGTGCGCTCGCGCAGCGCCTCGGCCGGCTCGCGGGTGGCGATGTCGACCGAGCGCAGCGGCTTGGTGAGCGTCGGCAGCGGCTTCATCGCGCAGCGCACGACCAGCGGTTCGCCGGTCGTCATCCCGCCCTCGACGCCGCCCGAGCGGTTGGTCTCGCGGTAGTAGCCGCGCTCCTCGCTGTAGAAGATCTCGTCGTGCGCGGCCGAGCCGGGCCGGCCGGCCAGGTCGAATCCGTCGCCGATCCCGCAGCCCTTGATCGCCTGGATCGAGAGCATCGCGAGCCCGATGCGCCCGTCCAGGCGCTCCTCCCAGCTCACGTGCGATCCGAGCCCGGGCACGAGCCCGAAGGCGCGGACCTCGAAGACGCCGCCGAGCGACTCGTTGCGCTTGCGCAGGACGTTGATCTCCTCGACCATCGCGCGCGACGCCTCGGGGTCGAGGCAGCGGACAGGCGAGGCGTCGACGTCGGCGAAGTCGGCGGGCGCCAGGCCGTCCGGCTCCGGCGCCCGCACCGAGCCGATCTGCGTCACGTGCGAGAACACCTGCACGCCGAACGCGGCAAGGAAGCCCTTGGCCAGCGCACCGCCGGCCACGCGCGCGGCCGTCTCGCGGGCGCTGGCCCGCTCGAGCACGTTGCGCACGTCGGTGAACCCGGACTTCTGGACGCCGGCGAGGTCGGCGTGACCGGGCCGCGGCAGGTGCACCTCGGGCACCTCGGCCTCGACCGGCCACGGGTTCATCCGCTCCTCCCAGTTGGCGTAGTCGCGGTTCGCGACCCGCACGGCGATCGGCCCGCCGAGCGTGCGGCCGTGCCGCACCCCGGAGGTGATCTCCGCGCTGTCGCGCTCGATCTTCATCCGTCCGCCGCGGCCGTGCCCGAGCTGTCGACGGGCCATGTCGCGGTCGATCGCAGCAAGGTCGAGCTCGAGGCCCGCGGGCAGGCCCTCGACGATGCAGGTCAGGCCGGGACCGTGGGACTCCCCGGCGGTGACGACGCGCAGCGGCACGCCGTCCATCCTACGTAGGGCGGGTGGGGCCCTGTCCGCCGCGGCTCCGAGCGGAGCCGCGGCGGAATGGCACGTTCCCCTACTTGACGTCGTCGTCGCCCGCGCGCTTGATGTCGACCAGGTCGAGCTGGAACTGGCCGAGGATGCGCTCCTCGTCCGTGGCGTCCTCCTCGGCCTCCGGGTCGATGACATCGAGGAACTCGGTCTCGCCGACCGAGAGCTCGATGGTCTCGCAGCTCGCGGGGTGCGGCTTACAGGTGCCGTCGCCGTCGACCTCGATCGCGGCGTCCACCAGGAACTTGGCCTTCTTGCCGTCCTTGGTGAGGCCCATGTAGACGAGCAGCGGGAACTCGTCGTTGGGCACCGGACCGAGCTTCTTGATCGCGAAGCGCTCGAGCGTGTCCTGCGACGACTCGCCGAAGCGCACGATGATCGTGCCGGCGGAGTAGTACCTCTTCTCCGGTGCCGGCTCGGTGTCGGCGGGCGTGGTGACGCCGCCACCCGAGCTGGAGCCGGAGCCTGAGCCGGAGTCCGCGGGCGGCGTGTCAGGCTTCTCGGCCTCGGGCGCGTCGTCGGCCGCGGCCTTCTTGGCCTTGGGCTTCTTGACCGGAGCCGGACGGAACGGGTCCTTGACTGCGCCGAGCACGCGGCGACGGCGGGAGCGATCCTCCGGCGTGACCTCGGCCACGACCGGCTCGGCGATCGTGTCGTCGGCCTTGCTGATCGTCGCGGACCCGGGGTCGGCCGGCAGGACCGGGACCTCGGGCTCGCGGGCGAGCAGGACCGGGACCGCCGCCAGCGCGGCGACGAGCAGGATGGCGACCGGCCACAGCCGGCGGCGCAACAGCTGGCGCCAGATGGACGTGACGGCGTTCATTGTGCTGCTCCGGTGTTCGCGGACGCGGTGGTGGTGGACGGGGTCGCCTGCGTCGTACCCGCGGTCTGCGGGGTGCTCGGCGCGGTGCCGGACACCCCCTGGACCGGTGGCACCAGATACGTGGCCGCGGCGATCTCGGCCTGCATCTGCGGGAAGCCGGTCGGTGCGGGCGTGATCTGGACGCTCTCCAGCCGCAGCAGCCGGCCGGTCGCGTCGAGACGCTTGTTGTTGAGGCTCACGAAGTGCTCGAGCCGGGCGAAGAACGACGACAGGTCGAAGAACCCGCCCGTGAAGGTGAAGTTGAACGGCATCGCTGCGAGGGCGCCGCCGGCCACGGGGACCGTGCCGGGCGCTTGCGCCAGCTCGCCCTGCCCAGCCGCGGCGTTGGCGTCCGAGCTGGGCGCACCGCCCGACCCGGAGGAGCCGAGCTCGATCTTGGCGAAGTCCACGCCGCTGCGATCGGCCGCGCTCTCGAGCTGCACGAGCAGCGAGCGGACGTCGTCGTCGGGCGGCACGGCCTTGCCGAGCCGGGCGAGCGTCGCGTAGTTCGACTTGTAGCTCGCCTTCGCCTGCTCGTAGGTGGCGAGCGTGGCGCGGGCCTGCTCGACCTCGGCGGACTTGGCAGAGATGTCGGCGTCGAGCTTGGCGATCTCCTCGCGCTTGGGGGCGAGCGCCAGGAAGTAGAAGGCGCAGGCCGCGCCGACGGTCGCGACGAGCGCCAGCAGGATCTTGTTCGTTCGGGTCATCAGGAACCGCCTCCCTGCGGCGTCGAGGCCGGGGTGGCCGTACCGGAGCTGCCGGCGGGGTCGGCGGGCGGCGTGGTCACGCCGCTCGCCGGCGGGGTAGTGCCGGTCTGCTCACCGCCGGTCGAGGGCTGGGCCGTGCCGCCCGCAGCACCCGTGACGGTGACGTCCTGCACGTTCCCCGGGACGTCGGAGCGCTCGAAGAACATGACGAGCTCGAAGGACGGCGGGCGGTCGCCGCGGCAACCGATGCCGGTCGCGCCGGCGATCGGCGCCGCGGGGACGGCGCTGGCGTCCGGCTTCAGCGACTTGCCGAGGCTCACGCGGGTAACGCCGTCGACGTTGCGCAGGCGGGACAGGAGCGTCGCGACCGCCTTCTGGTCGCTCGTGCAGCCCTTGAGCTCCACCGCGGGCGCCGCGATGGCGGCCCGGATCGGGGAGCCGCCGCCGGACTCGCTCGAGATCGTGCCGTTGAGCGAGGTGAGCGTCACGTCGGCGGGGATGGCGCGCGAGATGTCCCGGAGCGCCTGCTCCCAGTCGAACCGCGAGGACGCGAGGTCCTTGACGGTCTGGATGCGCGTCTCGGCCAGCGCCTGGAAGTCGGCGTACGGCTTCAGCTGGTTGACACGCCGGGTGGTGGCCTCAGCGCGGGCGTTGACCGCCTCCAGCTGCGCCTGACGGTCCTTGACCGTGTTGGTCGTGAGCACGTACGCGGCGAGGGCGACGACGCACGCGGCGAGCGCGCCGAGCACCACGAAGGCGCCGATGCCGCCCGGTTCGTCCGGGGTCACGGAGGCCTTCGGAGCGGTGCCCTTGGGCGTGCCGCGAAGGTCGGGGGGGAGCAGGTTGATGGCCTTCATCTCGCTTGGCTTATCGGCACCCCGTTGGCCCGCCTTGAGGCGAGCGGGTGGGGTCCTCGCCCTAGAGGAAGGTCGTGAGGTACCAGTCGACCATCGCGTCGCCCGCGAGCAGCGCGACGACCCCGCCGAGGGC
>JBKOYW010000088.1:0-5943 GCA_046744275.1 Actinomycetota bacterium | reverse complement strand
CGCCGACACCGGCTCGTCGGCCACGATCACCTTCGGCTTGAGCGCGAGCGCGCGGGCGACGCCGATGCGCTGGCGCTGGCCGCCCGAGAACTCGTGCGGGTAGCGGTTGTAGTGCTCGGGGTTGAGGCCGACGCGGTCCATGAGGTCGCGGACCGTCCGCTTGCGCTCGCCCTCGCCCTTGGCCAGACCGTGGATGACGAACGGCTCGGAGATGATCGTGCCGACGGTCTTGCGCGGGTTCAGCGACGAGTACGGGTCCTGGAAGATCATCTGCATGTCGCGGCGCAGGTCCTTGAGCTCCTGCCCCTTGATGTGCGCGATCTCCCGACCGTCGAACTTGACCGAGCCGGCGGTGGGATCCATCAGGCGCAGGACCAGCCGCGCGGTGGTCGACTTGCCGCAGCCGGACTCGCCGACGAGCCCGAGCGTCTCGCCACGCAGCACGTCGAACGACACGCCGTCGACGGCGCGCACGGCGCCGACCTGGCGCTGGAGCAGGCCCTGGCGGATCGGGAAGTGCTTGACGAGGTCGCGGACTTCGACAAGTGGGTCGCCGCCGTTCCCGGCCGGCGGCGCCGGGTGCGCGCTCGTCGCGGCCTCGCTCACGCCGCGCCCTCCTCGATCACGTCCTTGCGCGCCTCGTCGGGCTTGACGCCCGCCTGCAGCTCCTCCCACAGGCGCTTGCGCGTGGGCGAGTCCAGCAGGCACGCGACCTTGTGGCCGAGGTTGCCGTCGACGGGGTCGAGCACGGGGTCGATCCGCCTGTGCGAGTCCTGCACGTACGGGCAGCGCGGGTGGAACGAGCAGCCGCCCGGCAGGTGGATGAGCGACGGCGGCCGGCCCGGGATCGGGACCAGCTCGTCCCCGCGCGGCGCGTCCATGCGCGGGATCGAGCTCAGCAGGCCCCAGGTGTAGGGGTGCTCGGGCACGTTGAAGATCGTGTCCGCGGTGCCTTGCTCGACGATCCGCCCGGCGTACATCACGGCGATCTCATCGGCCATCTCGGCGACCACGCCGAGGTCGTGCGTGATGACCACGACGGCGGTGTCGAACTCGCTCTGGAGGCGCTCGATCAGCTCGAGGATCTGCGCCTGGACGGTGACGTCGAGTGCGGTGGTCGGCTCGTCGGCGATCAGCAGCTTCGGGTCGTTCGCCAGCGCCATCGCGATCATCGCGCGCTGGCGCATGCCGCCGGAGAACTCGTGCGGATAGGAGTCGGCGCGACGGCGAGGCTCGGGGATGCCGACCAGGCTCAGCATCTCGACGGCGCGGTCGTAGGCCTGGGCCTTCGAGACGTCCTTGTGCGACTGGATCGCCTCGACGATCTGGTTGCCGACCTTGTAAAAGGGGTGCAGTGACGACAGCGGGTCCTGGAAGATCATCGCGATGTCGTTGCCGCGGACCTTGCGCAGGTCCTCGTCGGACGCGCCCAGCAGGTCCTTGCCGTCGAAGCGCACAGCCCCGGAGATGCGCGCGTTGCGTGCGCGCGTGAGGCCCATCACGGTGAGGGAGGAGACAGACTTGCCCGAGCCGGACTCGCCCACGATCCCCAGCGTCTCGCCGCGGTCAACGGTGTAGGAGATGCCGTCGACGGCCTTGACCAGGCCGTCCTCGGTCTCGAAGTGCACCCGGAGGTCCTCGACCTCCAGCAGTGGGGCGGCCATCAGTACCGGACCCGAGGATCGATGAAAGCGTAGAGGATGTCCACGATGAGGCTCATGATGACGATGAAGAACGCCCCGAACAGCACGGTGCCCTGGATGACCGGCAGGTCAAACCGCACGATCGCCTCGTAGGCGAAGCGGCCGATCCCCTGGATGTTGAACACGGTCTCGGTGAGGATCGCGCCGCCGAGCAGGATGCCGATGTCGAGGCCGAGCAGCGTCACGATCGGCGTGATCGCGGCGCGCACGCCGTGGCGGAAGATGACGCGCCGCTCGGAGAGCCCCTTGGCCCGAGCGGTGCGGATGTAGTCCTCCTGCATGGTGTCGATCAGGTTGCCGCGCAGGAAACGCGCGTAGATCGCCGCGAACGCGGCGGCGAGCACGCACCAGGGCATGATCAGCGCCTCGGCCTTGCCGACGATGTTCGTCGCGTCCTGATACGCGCCGCTACCGGGCAGCAGCGGGAAGCGGCCGATGCTGTCATCGAACAGGAACAGCGCCACGAGGCCGAGGAAGTAGACCGGGGCCGAGATCGCGATCAGCGCGAGGCCCATCGTGAGGCGGTCGAGCCACGAGCCGGTCTTGACGGCCGAGATCATGCCGACCGGGATGCCGATCGACAGCCACAGCACGACGGCGCCGGCCGTGAGGAACATCGTCGCCGGCAGGCGGTCGAGGATCTGCGGCAGCACCGCCTGGTTGGACTGGTACGAGTAGCCGAAGTTGAAGCCGTCCCCGCCGATGAACGGCAGGATGTCCGCGATGTAGCGCAGGAACTGGATCGGCATCGGGTCGTCAAGCCCGAACTGCTCGCGGATCGACGCGACGAGCTCGGGTGACGGCTGGCGGCCGGCACGCAGCACCGCCGGGTCGGCGGCGGGCAGCACCGTGAAAACGGTGAACGTGACCAGGGTGACCACGAACAACAGGAAGATCACCCAGATCAGTCGGCGGACGATGTAGGCGGCCATCTCGGCTCTCTCGCGCGCAGGTTAGAGGGACCGGCAGGGCCCCGCCACCGTGGCGGCGGGGCCCTCCAGATGGATCACTACTTGATCGACGTGTACGCCAGGTGCCACTGCCCGTTGAACGAGCTGGCAACCGCGTTCACGTTCGCCGAGCGGATGAGCGGTGTCTTGTCCCACACCCAGAACACGGCGGGGGCGAGCTCCGTGAGCTTCTTGTCGATGTCCGCCCACGCCTGCGCCTTCTCATCCGGGTCGGTGATCAGCTTGGCGTCGTTCATCGCCTTGTTCAGCTCCGGGTCGTCGAGCTGTGACCAGTTCGAGTTGCCGGTCTGGAGGATGTTGTCGCCGTTGAAGGTCGGGTCCAGGTAGGTCTGGGGATCCGAGAAGTCCTTCAGCCAGCCGACGTTCGGGCAGATCGCCACCTTGGCCGGTGGCGAGTTGCAGAACTTCGTGTACATCGCGTCCTGCGTGACGAGCTTCAGGTTGACCTTGAAGCCCAACTTTTCGAAGTTCTCCTTCGCGACCTCGGCGGCCTTCTGCGCGACGCCCTCGGAGGTGCCGACCATCAGCAGCTCCTCGTCGCCCTCGTACTTGCCCGACGCGTAGCCCGCCTTCTTGAAGTACTCGGCGGACAGGGCCGCGTCACCGGCCGGCTTCGACATGAAGTCGATGCCCGGACCCTCCAGGCCGCCGGCCTCCTCGAAGCCCTGCAGCTCCGGCGGGATGAAGTGCGTCGGGATGTCCCCGATCACCTCGCCGCCGCGGGTCAGGCGCATCGCCTCGCGGTCGAAGCCCGCGATCACGGCCTTGCGCACGTTGACGTCGTCGAACGGCTTGATCGTCGTGTTCATCGCCACCCAGCGGCCACCGCCGCTCGGCACGAGCTGCAGCTGGTCCTTCTGGCGCGTGAGCGCCTGCTTGAGGACGGCGGGCTCCGGCGAGAAGTCGCCGTTGATCATGTTCTCGCCCTCGAGGATCTTGCGCGCGGCCACCGTGGTGTCGTCGTTGCCCTGGGGCATGTCGATCTCGTCGACGTAGGCGGGCCGGAAGTCCGTCTCGGCGACCCAGTTCGGGTTGCGCACGAGGTGGATGCGGCGGCCGGCCTCGTAGCCGACCGTGTTGCCCTCCGCGTCGTTCTCGATCATGTACGGGCCGGTCGCCACCTGGTGCTGGCCGTAGGTGGACGTGGCCTCCTTGTCGAACTTCGCGGCGTACTCCTCCGGCACCGGGGCCGAGAGGGGCAGCGCGAGCGCGCCGGCCAGGACGCCGCCCGTCCCCTTGGTGAGGTTGAAGACGATCGTCTGGTCGTCGGGCGTCTCGATGCCCGAGATCTTGGTGCCCGGCTTGACGCCGACCTTGGCGCCCTCGAGGTCGCCCATGTAGGCGCCCGCGTAGCCGTTGTTGACGCTGTTGAAGAAGCCGCGCTCGATCGCGTACTTCACGTCCTTCGAGGTGACCTCGCGGTTCACGGGCGGCGAGAACTTGATGCCGCTTTTGATCGTCACCGTGACGGTCTTGCCGTCCTCGGAGATCTGCGGATCGCTCTCAGCGAGGTCCGGGACGGCGTTGACCCCATCGTCGGCCTCGTACCCGTACAGCGGCCGCTGCGTCGCCTCGTTGACGAAGAAGCCCATCTGGTAGTAGGTGATGCCGGGGTCGATGTTGTCGACGTCGTCGGTCCAGAGGACCGTGAGCTTGCCGCCCTTCTTGCCCTCTGCGGGCGTTCCCTGGCTCGTGCCCTGCTCGCCGCCGTCATCGTCGTCGCCGCCGCAGGCGGCCACGCCGAAGGTGAGGGCGAGCAGGACGCTCAGGATGAGGGTCCACTGGAAGGACCGTCGCATGAAGCGTCCTTTCATGAGTTATTCCGGTACGACTTGGATTCGGTATGGACTAGGTGGACTTGGTGCCCTTGGGATTGAGCGCGTCCTGGAGCCCGTCGCCGACCAGGTTGAAAGCCAAAACGGTCAGCAGCAGGGCCATCCCCGGGAAGAACATGAACCACCAGGCGACGTCGAAGATCGAGACGGCGTCCGACAGCATGTCCCCCCACGAGGCCCGGGGCGGCTGGACGCCCACGCCGAGGAACGACAGCGCGGCCTCCAGCAGGATGTTTGCCGGGATGAACAACGTGGCGTAGACGATGATCGGCGCCACGAGGTTGGGGAGGATGTCGCGGAACATGATCCGCGCGTTGGAGGCTCCGAGCGAGCGTGACGCCTCGACGAACTCCTTCTCGCGCAGCGAGAGCACCTGGCCGCGGATGATCCGCGCCACGTACGGGGTGTTCGCGAGGACGATGATGAAGATCACGACCGACAGGCCGGGCTGGATCAGCCCTCCCAGGCAGCCGTTCTCGCCCGAGCAGGCGGTGGCCAGGCCGAGGCCCAGCAGCAGCACCGGGAACGCCAGCATCACGTCGAGCGTGCGCGCGATCGCGGTGTCCACCCAGCGGCGGTAGTACGCCGCCACGGTGCCGAGGAAGACGCCGAACATCACCGACAGGCCGGTGCCGACGAACGCCACGGTCAGCGAGACCTGCGCGCCGTACAGCACGCGTGCAAAGACGTCGCGGCCGATCGGGTCGACGCCGAACAGGTGCGCGCTGCTCGGACCCTCGGGCAGACCGAAGTCGTCGAGTGCGGCCGTCGACTGCTCGTTCGGCGGCGGGGCCCCGAAGATCTTGGTGATCGGGCCGGCGAAGACCGCCACGAAGATCAGCAGGACGATGAACGCGAGCGCGGTCATCGCCACCTTGTCGCGGCGGAACCGCCGCCAGAACAGCTGGAGCGGCGAGCGGGCGGCGACCGCCTGCTCGCCCCGGACCATCTGGTCGAGGCCGCTGTCCTCCGCGTGCAGGAGGTCGCTGGCGCCGGCGCCCGTACTCATACGAGCGCCTTTCGGCTTGGTGCTGCGATGTTCAGTTGGAAATCCTCCTCCGAGCGCGCGCACGGGCGCACGCATCGGCACCTAATTCCCCTTAAGACGGGACAACCTACAAGGTCGCCCGTCGAACTCATTCCGCACCCGCGCACCGACCAGTTCGCAGGTCACTTCCATGTTCCCTTCAAGGCCCGCCGCGGACGTAGTGGCGGGCAATATAGCCCGCTTAGCAGCCAGGCCCTGTTGCACCAGGATTAAGATCTCTGGCGCGCGAGCCCCGATAGCTCAGCCGGATAGAGCGACTCCCTCCTAAGGAGTAGGCCGCTGGTTCGAATCCAGCTCGGGGCGCCTCGATTTAGAGCCGTTTGCGCCCTCCTCGCCGATTCCGCTAGGCGCGCCGTGGGTTCGAGATGGGTTCACCTGGGTGCGGC
>JBKOYW010000370.1:0-6666 GCA_046744275.1 Actinomycetota bacterium | reverse complement strand
GTACGGCGGCTGCGCGCCCTCGGCGAAGTGGGTGGTGACCATGATCCCGGTCGCACGCACCTCGCACTCGATGTTGCCGTCCTGGTAGAAGCGCCAGTAGACGAGGTACTCGTAGTTGGCGACGGTGACGTGGAAGGACAGGACGAGCCGGCGCGCGCGGCGGACCTCCGCCCCGATCTGCGCGTCGACGTGCTTCCAGAGGACCGCGTCGTCCTCCTCGTGGATGCAGATCGCGTTGCGGATCGTGTACGGCTCGCCCTTGGTGTCGTGCATCACCGCGTCGAGGTAGCGGATCTCGCCCAGGCAGTCGCAGCCGAGCTCGAGCGACGTGGTCATGAAGCCCAGGCCCCACTCGCCGATGTCGAACGCGGTGCGGCGGTAGTGGTCGGTCGTCGGGTCGCGATAGGGGACGACCATCTCGGCGAAGCTGAGGCGGTGGGCGACCGGCCGCCCGTCGTACGCGACGGTGTGGATCACCATCCCCTCGCGGTGGTTGAAGCCGACCCGCAGCGACCACTTCTGCCAGCTCACAGCATTGCCGTCGAGCGTGAACGAGGGCCCGTCGGGCTGGTGGATGTGGAGCGGCCGGACGTCGTCCCTCTGCGTCAGGCCGGGGACGAGGTGGGGGACGTACTCGCCCATGGTCTGCGGCTCGTCGACGCGGTGCGTGTCCTCGATCTCCAGGAGCTCCATGCGGTTGAGATCGATGACGAAGTGCAGCCCGGTGACGGGATTGGCGTACGGGCTCGAGCCGGGCTCCTTGCGGTACCAGACGTCGGCCCAGCCGACGCGGCCGCCTCGGTGCTGCTCGGGGACGAGGTGTGCGCCGTAGGCCCAGGTGTCGATCAGCACGAGGTCCATGTCGGTGATGCCGCGCTTCGCCAGCGCCTCGATCACGCGCGGGTCCTTGCGCAGCGCCTCGTCGCACTCGACGAACTCGTCGACGGTCATGTTCGGCTGGCCGTCGGGCACGTGGTCCCAGCGCTCGACGGCGTCCCCGGTCAGCGACACCGTCGCCTTGTAGACGTGCCCGTCGTCGCGGTTCCAGCAGATCACGACCGCGCGCCGATCTCCCTCCAGGTCGCGAACCGCCTGCTTCGACGGCTCGCGCAGCTCGATCGAGGCGAAGCGCCAGCGGTCGGTGACGTCCTTGTCGCGGCGCAGGATCGCCGCGGCCTGGCGGATCTCGTCGGCGGACAGCGGGTCGAGCGGATGCGCGCTCATCGGACGTCCCTCGCCAGCAGGTCGTCCATCGTCTCGCGCCGCACCGCGAGCCGGGCGTCGCCGTCGCGGCAGATGACCACCGGCGGCCGGCGGGCGCCGTTGTAGTTGTTCTGGAGCGAGTAGCAGTACGCGCCGGTCACCGGCATCACGAGCAGGTCGCCGACCTCCGGCGTGGCCAGGTCGGCGCCGTGGGCGAGCACATCGCCGCTCTCGCAGTGGTGGCCGACGAGCTCGCAGGTCTCGAGCGCGCGTTCGCGGTCGACGATCGCGGGCGCGAACCGCTGGCCGTAGAGCATCGGCTCGAGGTTGTCGCCCATTCCGCCGTTGACCGCGACGTGGGTGAGCGCTCCGCGCTTGACGGTCACGACCTCGTACAGCGTGACCATCGAGCGCCCGACGACCGAGCGGCCGGGCTCGACGATCAGCCGCGCCTCCCGGTCGAGATGCGTGTGGAGCGCGTCGACGGTCGCCTGCGCGTAGTCCGCGATGGCCGGCGCTCGCTCGTCGGGCCGGTACGCGATCCCGAGCCCGCCGCCGAGGTCGTAGACGGGGAAGCGGCCGAGCTTCGCGATCGCCTCGGCCGCGCGGCCGAAGCCGTCGAGGTCGAGCAGCTGCGAGCCGATGTGCACGTGCATGCCGAGCAGCTCGCAGCGGTCGCTCGCCGCGAGCCGCTCCAGCAGCGCCGGCGCGTCCTCGAGGGCGACGCCGAACTTGGCCTCGGGGCTGCCGGTGTCCATCGCCGCGTGCGTGACACCGGGGACCGCCGGGTTGACGCGCAGCAGCACGCGCCGGCGGGTGGGGGAGAGGCGCTCGATCCGGTCGATGTCGTCGGGCCCGTCGATCACGATCATCCCCACGCCGGCCGCGACCGCGTCGGCGATGTCCCGGTCGCTCTTGGCGTTGCCGTGGAGCAGGATGTGCTCGGGGTCGAAGCCGGCGGCGAGCGCGATCGCCAGCTCCCCGGCCGACGCGACGTCGCAGCCGAGCCCCTCCTCGGCGAGGATCCGGGTCAGCGGCGCGCACGGCAGCGCCTTGGAGGCGAAGTGCACGTCGGTGTCGGCGTGGCGGGTCTTGAACGCGTCCAGGTACTCGCGCGCGGTCTCGCGCAGGCCCTGCTCGTCGGCGACGAACGTGGGCGTGCCGAACTCGGCGGCGATGTCGGCGAGCGCGACGCCGCCGATCGCCAGGCGCTCGTCCCTCGTGTCGGCGGTGCGGGGCAGGACGTCCAGCAGCCGATCGGTGACCATGGCCCCGGAGTATTTCGGGGCGCGCACGGCGGTGCCAATTGGACGATCGACGGAATAGGGGGCGCGGGGCTGGCGTCGTGCCTGCAATGCGCATCCTCTTCCTCGTCTCCGCACACAACAGCCTCAGCCAGCGCGCGCAGATCGCGCTCACCGAGCTCGGACACCAGATCGACGTCGCCGTCGTCGACTCGGCCCTCGAGATGGAGGCCGCAGTCGCCCGTCATCACCCCGAGCTGATCGTCTGCCCGATGCTCAAGGCGATCATCTCCGAGTCGATCTTCGAGCGACACCGCTGCCTGATCGTGCACCCGGGTCCGAAGGGCGACCGCGGGCCGTCGTCGCTCGACTGGGCGATCGAGCTCGGCGCCGCCGAGTGGGGCGTCACGGTCCTGGAGGCGACGGCCGACGTGGACGGCGGCGACATCTGGGCGAGCCGCCGGTTCCGCACCCGCGAGGCGGGCAAGAGCAGTCTGTACCGCCACGAGGTCCGCCGCGCCGCGGTCGAGGCCGTCGTGCAGGCGGTCACCGACGTCGCCGCCGGCGACGTGGAGCCGAAGGCGCTCGACTACTCCGATCCGCGCGTCTTCGGACGCCCGCGGCCGCTCATCAGGCAGGCAGACCGGGCGATCGACTGGTCGTCCGACTCGACCGCGAAGGTGCTCCGCCGCATCCGGGCGGCCGAGGGCCATCCGGGTGTGCTCGACGAGATCGACGGCGTGCCGTTCCACCTGTTCGGCGGGCACCGCGAGGCGGTGCTGCGCGGCCGCCGCGGCGCGCTGATCGCCCAGCGCGACGGCGCGATCTGCCGGGCCACCCGCGACGGCGCGGTCTGGATCACGCACCTGAAGGCGCCGGGCGGCTTCAAGCTGCCCGCTACCCGCGCGCTCGAGCTCGCCGGGCGCGCGCCCGCCATCCCCGAGGTCCCGGCCCTCCCGCACGCGCCGATCCCCGAGGGCGAGACGTGGCGCGAGATCACCTACACCGAGCACGGCGCTGTCGGCTACCTGCACTTCGACTTCTACAACGGCGCGATGAGCACCGCCCAGTGCCGGCGACTGCTCCAGGCGTACCGGTACGCGCTCCGGCGCCCGACGAAGGTGATCGTGCTGATGGGCGGCCGCGACTTCTTCTCCAACGGCATCCACCTCAACGTGATCGAGGCGGCCGAGGACCCGGCCACCGAGTCCTGGCGGAACCTGCAGGCGATCGACGACGTCGTCCGCGAGATCGTCGAGACCGACTCGCACCTCGTGATCTCGGCGCTGGCCGGTGACGCGGCGGCGGGCGGCGTGCCGTTCGCGATGGCGGCCGACCACGTGGTGGCGCGCGAGGACGTCGTCCTCAACCCCTACTACCAGCACATGGGCGGGCTCTACGGGTCCGAGTACTGGACCTACCTGATGCCGCGCCGGATCGGCCACGAGCTGACGCACGTGCTCACGTCGGCGCCGTTCGAGGCGATCGGCACCCGCCGCGCGGTCGAGATCGGGATGCTCGACGACGCGTTCGGCGACAACGTAGAGCGATTCCGAGCGCGCGTGCGCGCGTACGCGCGCGACCTTGCCGCCGCGCCCGACGTCGCGCAGCGGCTCGAGGCGAAGCGCCGTGCGCGCCGGCTCGACGAGCAGGTCAGGCCGCTCTCGACCTACCGCGCGGCGGAGCTCCTCCGCTCACACGAGTGCTTCTTCGGCTCCGACCGCAGCTACCACGAGGCACGGCACCGCTTCGTGTACAAGCTCGGCGCGCCGTGCGTCGTGGCGCCGGCGCTTCAGCCGGCCCGGGCCGCATAGCCGCCGAGGCCGCGCTCGAGCAGCCCCAGCGCGCGTTCGGCCTCGGCTCGGACCTCGTCGGCGAGCGCCGGCTGGCGTACGCCGGCGAGGACCCGCGACCGGGAGAAGTCGACCAGCGCGCGGTGGACGCCCATCAGCGCGTTGGCGGCCACCCACGCCTCGACCTCGCCGGCGCCCTCCTCTTCCGCGATCAGCTCAGCCAGCGAGCGCGTGTAGCCGGCGAAGATCTGCTGCTCGCGCGCCAGCAGCGCCGGACTGGAGACGATCGTGCGGGTCAGCGCGGCGAGCTGCTCCCGCGCGTCCTCGTCGACGTTGCCGAGCAGCCCCCGCGGCGCGCGCACGAAGCGGCCGAACGCAGCCAGCACGGACTCGCCCACGGCACGCTCCCGGATCGTGTCGAGCAGCTCCTGCTCGAACGACTCCAGGCGCCAGTAGACGAGGTCCTCCTTCGTCGCGAAGTAGTTGAAGACCGTCTTCTCCGACACCTCGGCCTCGCGCGCGATCTCGGCGACCGTGACGCCCTCGAACCCCCGCTCGGCGAACCGGCGGCGGGCGATCTCGGCGATCAGCCGCCGCGTGTGCTGTTTCTTGCGCTCGCGCAGGCCCTCGGTCATAGATGTCAGTTTAGCGACTAGAATTTTACTTGCAATAGAATTTTCTAGTCGCTATAACAATATGCATGACTCGCTTCCGCATGACATTCGCCGGCCTGCTGCTCGCGATGCTGCTGGCCTCTCTCGACCAGACGATCGTCGCCACCGCCCTGCCGACGATCGTCTCCGACCTCGGAGGGCTCGACCAGCTCTCCTGGGTCGTGACCGCGTACCTGGTCGGGGCGACCGTGACGATGCCGCTGTGGGGCCGCGCGAGCGACCTCCACGGAAGAAAGCCGCTGTTCATGGCGGCGATCTCCGTCTTCCTCGCCGGCTCGGCGCTCAGCGGCCTCGCCGGCAGCCTCGGCCAGCTGATCGCGTTCCGCGCGCTGCAGGGGACGGGCGCCGGTGGGCTGATGACGCTCGCGATGGCGATCGTTGCCGAGATCGTGAGCCCGCGCGAGCGCGGCCGCTACCAGGGCTACATCCAGATGGTGTTCGTGGTCGCGAGCGTCGCCGGCCCGCTGCTCGGCGGCGTGTTCGCCGATCACCTCTCGTGGCGCTGGGTCCTCTACGTCAACCTGCCGATCGGGGCGGCGGCGCTCGCACTGATCGCGACCGCGCTCCACCTGCCGGTGCGGCGGGAGCCCGCGCGCGTCGACTACGCGGGCGGCGCGCTGCTCGCCGGTGCGCTGACCTGCATCCTACTCGTGACGACCTGGGGCGGGCGCGAGTTCGCCTGGGGCTCGGGCGAGATCGCGGGCCTTGCCGCGGCGGCCGTTCTGCTCACCGGCGCGTTCATCGCGCGCGAGCGCAGTGCGCCGGAGCCGCTCCTGCCGCTGCGCCTGTTCCGCGACCCCGTGTTCGTCGTCGTGTCCGCGGCGCTGTTCCTGACCATGCTCGCGTTCTTCGCGGTCATCGTGTTCATGCCGATCTTCCTTCAGGTTGTCGACGGCGCGAGCGCGACCGAGTCGGGCCTGCTGCTGCTCCCGATGCTGCTGGGAGCGACCACGAGCACCGCGCTCTCCGGCCGCGCGATCTCGCGCACCGGGCGCTACAAGGCGTTCCCGGTGGCCGGGCTCGGGCTGATGGCCGCCGGCCTGCTGGCGCTGTCGCAGATCGGCACCGGCACCTCGGCGGCGACCGCGGCGCTGCTGCTGGCACTCTTCGGCGTCGGCTTCGGCATGGTGACCCAGGTTCTGACCGTGGCGATCCAGAACGCCGTCGACCGCCGCGACCTCGGCATCGCCACCGCGTCCGCGAACCTGTTCCGCTCACTCGGCGGCTCGGTCGGCGTGGCGCTCTTCGGCTCCGTGTTCGCCTCCCGGCTCGGCACCGACCCCGAGCACCTGCAGGGTGTCGGCGCCGGCGAGGTCGCGAGCGCGCTGCACACCGTCTTCCTCATCGGCGCGCCGGTCGCCCTGCTCGGCCTGCTCGTCGTCCTGACCCTCCGCGAGGTCCCGCTGCGCGGGCACGCGGCCTGAAAGGAGAACCCAAATGCCAACGGTCCTACTCCGCAGCGAGGAGTCCGGCGGCGCGGTGTCGGTGATCGACAGCGTCGTCCCGGCGGGCTTCCCCGGCCCGCCGCTGCACCTGCACGACTTCGACGAGGCGTTCTACGTGATCGAGGGCGAGCTCACGTTCCAGGTCGAGGACCAGCTCGTCACCAAGGGCCCCGGCGAGCTGGCGTTCGCGCCGCGCAACGTGCCCCACACGTTCGCCAACCGCTCGGGCGCGGAGGCGCGCTACGTGCTCGTGTGCACGCCGGCCGGCTTCGAGCGCTACTTCGCGCGGATGGCGGCCGAGCAGGAA
>JBKOYW010000445.1:0-3685 GCA_046744275.1 Actinomycetota bacterium | reverse complement strand
GAGCGCGCGGTGGATGCGCTGGCGCTCCTCCGGCGCGGCCGCCCGGTAGACCGCCGAGCGCACGAGCGGGTGACGGAACCGCACCTGAGCGCCGAAGTCGACCAGGCCCGCCGCCGTCGCCGGCGCTGCCACGTCCGCCGCGATGCCGAGCTCTGCGGCCGCGCTCCACACCAGCAGCGGATCTCCGACCGGCTCGGCCGCCGCGACGAGCAGCAGGAGCCGCGTCGACGGCGGCAGCGGCGCGAGCCGCTCTCGGAAGCTCTTCTCGATGCGTCCCGACAAGGCCGGGCCGTCGGCCAGTCCGAACCCGCCCGCCAGCTCGGCGGGCGTCCGGCCACGCGGCAGCTCCAGCAGAGCCAGCGGGTTGCCGCGCGTCTCGGCGACGATCCGATCGCGCACGCGCTCGTCGAGCGGACCGGCGACCACGGCCTCCAGCAGCTCCTGCGCATCACGGTCGTCCAGCCCGTGGACGATGAGCTCCGCCAGGCCCTCGAGGTGCCGCTCGCCGGCCGGCTCGCGTACCGCGAAGACCAATCCGACCGACTCCGCCCCTAGGCGACGCGCCACGAACGCGAGTGCCTGCGCCGAGGCCCCGTCGAGCCACTGCGCGTCGTCCACGATGCAGACCAGCGGTCGCTCCTCCGCCACGTCGGAGAGCAGGCTCAGGACGGCCAGGCCGACGAGGAAGCGATCCGGCGCGTCGCCGTCGCGCAGACCGAACGCGGTGCCGAGCGCTTCGCGCTGCGGGCCGGGAAGGCGCTCGAGGCGATCGACGAACGGCGCGCAGAGCTGATGCAAGCCCGCGAACGCGAGCTCCATCTCGGACTCGACGCCCGCCGCCCGGGCAATGCCGCAGCCTGACGCGTGCTGCACCAGGTACTCCAACAACGCGCTCTTGCCGACGCCGGCCTCGCCGCGCAGCACCAGCGCCCGGCTCGGACCCGCGCGCACGCTCGCCACGAGCTGATCCAGCGCCGCGCACTCGCTACGCCGGCCGAGGAGCCCCGGGCCGGAACCAGGAGTCGACATGGCCACCCGACGAGGCTATGGATGGCCCGGCAGGTTGGCAACCTCCTGCTTTAGAGCAGGTGCCCGATGCCCATGACGGCCGCGCTTCCCAGGACGATCTCGAGCACGACGCCGGCCACCCCCACGACGAGCGCCACGATCACGATCGCGAAGTCCTCGAGGAGCACGGCGAGTGACAGCAGCACGACGCCGAGCGCCGGGAGCGTGTCGAGGCCAGTGAACGGCGGGGCGAGGAAGGCGCCGAGAGAGCCGGCGATGACGAGCACGCCGAAGACGATGTTCGTCAGGCGGTGCTCGAACAAGAAGCGCAGGCGGGGCCTGGAGATCCGCTCAAGCCGGCGGATCAACCGCATGAGGCCGGCGATGAAGCGCTGCTGACGATCGCCGGCCAGCTCGAGGGAGCGCCAGCGTTTCGGGAGCCAGATGTGGTCGCGCCCGGCGATGAGCTGGGCCGCGAGCAGGATGGCGATGATCTCGAACACGTGCGTGGCGCCGCCGGTGGGCAGCGGCAGCGCCGGGACGCCGAGCAGGACGACGAAGAGGATTGCGAAGCTCTTCTCCTCGAACAGCTCGATGAGGCTGGCGACGGTCTTCTCGCCGTCGCCTTCGAGCCAGCGCTTGAGCCCGTCGCTGACCGTTCCGGGCCGCTCAGTCGTCCCTGGTTGCCGGGCTCGATCGGGCAGCGGATGACGCCGTTCGCCTGATGGCAGGTGCCGACCAGACGGCAAGGTCACTTTGGGAGTCAGCATGGGGGTCGATCCTTCGGGTTGGGCTCCATTGGCATGGCCCCAATGTCCTCCGGAGGGGTCCTGGTCGCGCCCGTGCTCGTCCCTGGTTCGATCCCCGGGCTCCGAGCCCCGGGTGCTGAGGAGACCCGGGACAACGACCGTCGTCAACGTCTTCCTGCTAGCCCTGGAGCTGTTCGGCGGCCGGCGCGGCTGAGGACTGCGTTTCGGGCAGTCCGCGCGCCCGAGCCGATCGCCGTCGACCGCGCTGTGGACGCCGCCCACCAGCCACGACGCCACTTGGATCGGAGTTCGTGGAGAAGCGGGGTGGAGGGGTAGACATCCGATGAATAGGAGCGGCCGAAGGTTTGCTCCGCTCGAGACCCAGGATGTGCGGCTCCGGCCGCATCGCAGCGCGACGCGCGCGCCCGTGACCGAGGCGCCGTGGACGGCCGGCGCGGCGCCGCGGCGAGGGTGCCCTACCCTGCGCGCGGAGCGCTCGCCCTCACTGGGCGACGGGGAGCGCGGCGCCGTCCTCGGACGCATCGCGCGGCGGTTCTACGGCCTGCCGTAGCCACGCTTCGACCGACGCGAGATGCGCCGTCATCCACGCGCGCGCGAGCTCGGGGCTCCCGTGCTCGATCGCGTCGCAGATCGCCCGGTGCTCGGCCACCGTGCGGTCGATCGCCCCGCCCTCGGTGATCCCGCGCCAGATACGGGCGCGGATCGTGCGCCCGGAGATGCTCTCGAGCAGCTTCGACACGACGCTGTTGCCGGTCGCCGCGGCGATGGTGCGGTGGAAGGCCAGATCGTTCTCGACGAACTCCTCGACGTCCGCGCAGCCCGGCATCGCCTCGATCAGCGCGTGGAGCTCGGCCACCTGCGCGGGAGCGATCCGCTGGGCCGCGAGTGCGGCCGCTTCGGCCTCGAGCAGGCGGCGCGCCTCGAGCAGGTCGAGCATGCCGCGGTCGTGGTGCAGCTCGATCACGAACGACAGCGCGTCGAGCAGCAGGGCGGCGTCGAGGCTCGTGACGTACGTGCCGTCGCCCTGGCGTACGTCGAGGATCCGGACGAGGCTGAGGGCGCGCACGGCCTCGCGCAGGGAGCTGCGCGAGAGCCCGAGCCGCTGGGCGAGATCGGCCTCGCGTGGGAGCCGGTCTCCGGGGCGCAGCTCCCCGGAGATGATCATCTCCTTGATCTTCTCGATCGCCTCGTCGGTAACGCTCACGTTGCTCGAGGATACATCGGAGGTCTAAGCGGGTGCCGCACTCCTTGACCATACCGATATCGTTCGCCCAGCGCCATAGATCCGATGTATCTGCTACGGGAGGAGGTGGGGATCGTGGTGCTGCGCCTGCTGACGCGGGTCGCCGTGGCGGCCGCGGTGACCGTCGCGGCCATCGCGCCGCCCTTGTCGCGCGCTGACGACGCCTCGCCGCCGGACTACACGCCTGATCCGGCGTCGCTCCGGCAGCACAAGGTGCCGAAGTGGTCCGAGGACGCGAAGCTCGGCTTCTTCATCCACTGGGGGTCGTACTCCGTACCCGCATACGCTCCGCCGTCGGGCGGCAACGCGTACGCCGAGTGGTACTGAAACGTGCTCAACCGGCAGGGCAGCCCGACGTGGGAGCGTCACCGCCGGCTGTACGGCGAGGACTTCCCGTACGACCGCTTCATCGAGCAGTGGAAGGCGGAGAAGTTCAACCCCGATGCATGGCTGCGCCTGTTCCAGCAGGGTGGGGCGAAGTACTTCGTGCAGGTGAGCAAGCACCACGACGGAGTGGCGCTGTTCGACACCGCCACCACGGATCACAGCACGGTCGAGCTCGGCCCCCACCGCGATTTCGTCGAGGAGCTCTTCGACGCCGCGGACCGCGGCAATTACGGCCGCAAGCGCGGGCTCTACTACTCGCTGCCGGAGTGGTACCACC
>JBKOYW010000326.1:0-7766 GCA_046744275.1 Actinomycetota bacterium | reverse complement strand
GAATCACGGCGATGCTTGCGCGCTGACGTACCACGGCGAGCCGGTACGACGAGCACGGCTCGCACTGACGCAGGTGGCGGCGCAGCGGTCCACGCCGCAGTGCGCCGCCGCGCGCGAGCTCGAGCTGGCCGCGGATCTCCTCGCACGGCATCGCGCGCGCCTCGCGCTCAGCGATCAGCGCCGTGCGGGCCTGGAACACGAGCGCCTTGACCTTCTCCGGTGCGCAGCCGAGCACGGTCGCGATCTCGACGTGGCTCAGGTCGCCCAGCTCGTGCAGCACGAGCGCGCCGCGCTGGTCCTCGGGCAGCCGCGCGAGGTCGGCCACGAGCTCGCGCAGGTCGGAGCGGCGGCGGACGTCGTCGGCGAGGCCGTCGAACGCGACCTCGACCTCGTCGGCCGGCAGCGCGGCCGGCCGGCGGGTGGCGAGCAGCGTCCGGCAGCGGTTGCGCGCGATCGCGAACAGCCACGGGCGTACCGAGTCCGGCAGCCGGCCGGTCATCAGCGCCTGGTGCGCGCGCAGGAAGGTCTGCTGCAGCGCATCCTCGCCGTCCTCGCGGTTGCCGACCATATGGCGGCAGAAGGCCAGCAGTGACCCATGGTGGCGGTCATAGAGCGCCTCGAAGGCGGCGGCGTCACCTCTCCGGACGAGCGCAGCGAGGCGCTCGTCGTCGAGGCGGCGGAGCCGGCGGTTCCCAGGTCGAGCGTCCAACACCCAGAGAACGCCGCGCGCCGCCGGTTATTCCAAGCGCTCAGTCGTCGCTTCCGTGGACGATGAGCGTGGCGGGCATGGCGTGCTCCTTCCGAGTCGGGGTCGCTGAGAACGACCCGTCAACGCGCGCGCGGGTTGGCTGTTTGGTGAGCGGCAACGCGCCAGCTGCGCAACCGCCCAACCAGCGCGGGCGCCGGCGGGTCTTCCCGTCCATGTCCACCAAGCTCACCGCCGTCGTCGTGCTAGCCGTCCTCGCCGTGCTCGCGATCGTCGCCGGCCGCGCCGACGCCGCCCCGCTGCCACCCGGCGACTGCGAGACGCGCGGCGCCGCCGGACTCGCCTACGAGACCGGCGTCAACTGCCGCGTCGTCCGAGTCGACGGCCATCCACGCCGCTATGTCGTCTACGTCCCGGCCCGCCGGCTGCCCGCCGCACCAGTGGTGCTGATGCACCACGGCACCGGCGGCGACGGCGAGCAGTTCCTGCGCACCTCCGGCTGGCGCGAGCAGGCCGAGCGGACCGGCCTCATCGCCGTCTTCGCGACCGCGCTCCGCTATCGCATCCTCGAGAGCGGCCGGCTGAAGACGAAATGGAACGCGTTCGGCCTGGACGCCCTCGTCGACCTCGACGAACGCCCGCGCGGCTATCCCGACGAAGCGCCGATGCCCGCGGACGACGTCGGCTTCGTCGACCGGATGCTGGCCGACCTCGACGCACGGCTGCCGATCGACCGCCACCGCGTCTACGCGTCCGGCTTCTCCAACGGCGCCGACTTCGCAGCACGGCTGAGCGTCGACCGCTCGACCCGGATCGCGGCGGCCGGCTACTCGGCAGGCGGCCTGCCCGAGGCCGAGGCTCCGGACCGCGCCGTGCCGACCTACATCACCGCCGGCACGCGCGACGACCGTCTCCTCGAGCGCACCGGGCTGGCCGAGCTGCCGCTCGACCCGTTCGAGATCCTCAACTCACCGGTCCTCGGCGCGTTCCTCGACCTCAACCTCGCGACGCAGGGCCTCGACCCCGCGCAGTTCGGCACGGTCGCCCAGCCCCGCTCGACGCTCCTACGCTGGCCCGCGCTCGACGAGCAGTTCCAGTTCCGGATGATCGCCGGCCTGCGGCACAGGTACCCGAACGGCGACAACAACCCGGCCGGCTTCGAAGCCGCACCCGAGTTCTGGGACTTCTTCCGTGCGCATCCGCTTCCGTGACCGACGCCGCCGGGGGCTATCGTCCCCGGCGGCAAACCGCGAGGAAGGAGCGCAGTGGCCGGGATCGAGGCGCACATCACGGGCACCGTCTGGAAGATCGAGGTTGGGGTCGGGGACACGGTCGGGGAAGGCGACACCGTCGTGATCCTCGAGTCGATGAAGATGGAGATGCCCGTGGAGGCCGAGGACGAGGGGACCGTGAAGGAGATCCTCGTCGCCGAGGGCGAGGCCGTCTCCGAGGGCGACACGCTCGTCGTGCTGGAGTAGTGGAGCTCGCGGGCGGCAAGCTGCGCCTGGACCATCCGGCCGAGCACGTCGCGCGGCTGACCATCGACAACCCGGCCAAGCGCAACGCGCTCGACCACGAGATCCTGGATGCGTTCGCGGCCACGCTGCCGCAGCTCGACGCGCGCTGCCTCCTCGTCACCGCCACCGGCCCGGTCTTCTCGGCCGGATACGACATCGGCAACCTCCCTCGCGACGAGTTCGCCGACCGCGCCGAGGCGCTCGTCGCGCATCCCTTCCACGCGGCGATCGAGGCGCTCGACGCCTACCCGTTCCCCTCCGTCGCCGCGCTCAACGGGCACGCGATCGGCGGCGGGCTCGAGCTCGCGCTCTCGTGCGACCTGCGCGTCGCGTCCGAGGAGGCCAAGCTGGGCATGCCGCCCGCGCGGCTCGGCCTCATCTACTCGCACACCGGGCTACGCAAGTTCGTCGACGCGATCGGCGCGCCTCGCACGCGCGAGCTGTTCTTCACCGCGCGCAACGTCAGCGCCCGCACCGCGCTCCAGTGGGGGCTGGTGAACGAGGTCGTCGGGCCAGGGGAGGTCGAGGCGCGCGGGCTTGCCTACGCGGCGCGGATCGCGTCGCTCGCGCCGCTCTCGCTCAGCGGCAACAAGCGCGCGCTGCGCGAGCTGCTGGCCGCCGAGGGGGAGCTCGACCCGGCCGTCGAGCGCGAGCTGGTCGAGCTGCGCGAGGCGTGCTTCCAGAGCGAGGACTTCTTCGAGGGCGTCCGCGCCTTCGCCGAGAAGCGCGCACCTCGCTGGCAGGGCCGCTGACTGGACATCCGTCCACGGCGCGTCAAGCGCTTTCCGTGTCCGGCCGATGACCGGAGTGCTGATCCAAAGGCAAACCCGTCGTGAGACGGGGACGCAAAGCCAGAGGTCTCGCCGGATGCGAGATGGCTCGGCCGCCGGCACCTCTCCAGGCAAGGAGGCCGTCTCCCCATGCGTTCCCGACTCAAGGTCCTCGCTGCGCAGCCGCGGCTCGCCCTCGGCGCGCTGCTGACGCTGCTGCTCGCGGCCGGCGCCGTCGTCGGCTCAGGCGCCGACTTCACCGCCTCCTCGGCGAACCCGTCGAACACGTTCGCGTCCGGCACGCTGAGCATGGTCAACTCCAAGAACGCCGTCGCCGTGCTGACGGCGAGCAACCTGCGCCCCGGCGAGGCGGCGCAGACCGGGACGGTCGACATCCGCAACAGCGGCTCGCTGGCCGGCGACTTCACGCTCGCGCGCGGCACGCTGTCGAACTCCGACGCGTCGAACCCGCTGGCGGCCAAGCTGAACGTCACGGTCATCGACTGCGGCCTGTTCAGCGGCGGCACGGCGCCGACGTGCGGCGACGGCGACGACGCCACGCGGTACACCGGCACGCTCGCGGACATGGGGACGAGCGGGCTCGGGAACTTCGCGGCCGGAGCGGAGCGGCGGTACCGCTTCGAGGTGGCGCTGGACGACACGGCCGGCAACGCCTACCAGGGTGACTCCGCGACCGTGGAATTCAACTTCAACGCGTCCTAGGGACGGGCGGACGGCCACGGAGGGCCGGTAGATGGCGGGTACAGGCACAGGGACGGCAGCGCTACGCCGCGTCGGACGGTTCTCGTCCGGCGCGGCGCTCGCCGTTGCAGCGCTGGCCGCGCTGCTCGTGCTCGTCCCTGCCCTGATCGGCTGGCAGCGCTAAGCGATCGTCTCCGGCAGGGCGACGCCAACCCGGTCGCCGATCCGTGGACGTTCCGGCTCGACCAGCCGACCCAGGCGCGCGTGCGCTTCGGTGTTCCGTACGCCGGCTACGCGCTGTCGGCGCTCGCCCGCCGCGACGTCCGGATGGCCGTGATCGGGCTGCCCGCGCTGCTGATCGCGGGCTTCACCCTCGGCCGCCTGTGGCGGGCGCTCGGCGCCGAGGCGGAGCGGCGCGCGCTGGAGGGGACGGCGTGAGCCGCCCCGCGCTCGCGCTGCTCGCGGTCCTCGCGCTGGCGACCAGCGGCGTCGCCGCGTCGGGCGCCGACTTCACCGCCACGTCGAGCTCGCCGACCACGATCACCGCGGCCGCGGACTTCAACACCGTCGCGGTCGGCCTCAACGACCCCGGGGCGACGCTCGTCGGCTCGGTCGCGCTGCACGCCGACGCGAGCTCGAACCGCGGCATCGCGTCGGTCCGCATCCAGCAGGCGCCCACCGGCACCAGCGACTGGGTCGACATCTGCCTCGATACCACGGCGCCGTACGACTGCACGTGGGCGACGACCGCCGTCGCCGACGGCAGCTACGACCTCCGCGCCACGGCCACCGACACCGCCGGCTTCACGCGCACGGCGACGCGCTCCGACCGCACCGTCGACAACCACACGCTGACCGTCTCGCTCGCCGACCCGGGCGCCATGGGCGGCACGCAGACCCTCACCGCGACCGCCGCCAACCCGACCGGCGGCCTGGCCGAGCTCACGATCCAGCACCGCGCCGCCGGCGCGGCGAGCTGGACGACCCTGTGCACCGACACGACCAATCCGCGGTCCTGCGACCTCGACACGACGACGCTCCCGGAGGGCACTCGGGAGCTGCGAGCCGTCGCGCGCGACGGCGCCGGGCACGTGGTGCAGTCGACGACGATCACCCGCACGGTCGACAACACGCCGCCGACCGCCACGCCGAGCATCCCGCCGACCGCGTCCGGCAACGTGACGATGACGGCCGAGGCCAGCGACAGCGGCTCGGGCATCGCGTACGTCGCGTTCGAGGCGCTCTACTTCGGCACCTGGTACGAGTTCTGCCGCGACACGTCGGCGCCGTTCACATGCAGCGGCGACAGCGCGCAGGTGCCCGACGGCACCTACAGCATCCGCATCGTGACCGTCGACAACGCGGGCGTGGCGACAACCAGCAGCCCGTTCCCGCTCGTCGTCGACAACACGGCGCCTACGGGCTCGAGCATCTCCAACGGCGACGCCGGGAGCGCCGGCCAGCTCGGCGCGGGCGATTGGATCCGGCTGACCTGGAGCGAGCAGATCGCTCCCGCGTCCGTGATGGCCGGCTGGGACGGCTCGAGCCAGGCCGTGCGCGTCCGCGTCAAGGATGTCGGCGCTGCCGACGAGATGGATTTCCTGACCACCGGCGGGACGCGGCTCAATCTCGTGCTGGGTGCGGCCGATCTCAAGCTCGATGCCAACTTCGTCCCCAGCGACGCCGAGTTCAACGCGACGATGACCCAGAGCGGCGCCGCCATCACGATCACGCTCGGCACGAAGATCTCGGGGACCCTCGCCACCGCGGGGGCCGGGACGATCGCGTGGCGACCCTCGAGCGCGGCGACCGACCTGTCCGGCAACGCGAGCGGCACCGCGACGGTCACCGAGAGCGGCATCTCGAACGTGGACTTCTGATGCGCGCCGTCCTCACCCTGATCGGCACGGTCGCGATGGCGCTCGCCGCCATCGGCCTCGCGGTCGCCGCCCCGGGTGGCGGCACGTCGCCGCGCACCGCGCTGTCGGCCGCGTCGGGCGCGGTGCACATCGCCAACTCGCGCGCGGGCCAGGCGGTCTTCAGCGCCGCCGGCGCGCGGCCCGGCGAGAGCGTGAGCGGCACCGTGACGATCGGCAACGACGGCGACGCGCTCGGGCACTTCGCCGTCGCCGGCACCGGCGTCACGGAGACGGCAGGCGTGAACGGCGGCCTGCTGTCCGAGCGCCTGCACCTGGTCGTGATCGACGTCACCGATCCGCAGGACCCGAAGACGATCTTCGACGACGACGCGGCCGAGCTCGACCAGGTCGGCCTCGGCACGCTCGACCCCGGCGAGGAGCGCGACTACCGCGTGGAGGCGACGCTGCCCGACGGCGGCGTGCCGCCCTCGGGCACCGGCGGCGACAACCGCTTCCAGGGCGCGTCGATCAGCCTCGGACTCGAGTGGCGTGCGGGGACGGTGGGCGGCCCGACCCCGACGCCGACCCCGACCCCGACCCCCACGCCGACGCCGACCGCAACTCCGACCCCGACACCGGCTCCGCAGGCGCCGACGGCTACGCCGACCCCGGTGCCGCCGACCGCCACGCCCGCCCCGACGACGCCGCCGGCGGTCACGCAGACGCTCGGCCTGCCTGCGGAGACCACGTGCGTCAAGAGCGGGAAGCTGACGCTGAAGCTCAAGCCGCCGGCGGGGACGAAGGTGGTCTCGGCGACGGTGCTCGTCAACGGCCGCGTGAAGGTGCGGCTGAACGCCGCCAAGGCGCGCAAGCCGGTCAGCCTGCGCGGGCTCCGCGGCAGCATGTCTAAGGTGTCGGTCAGCGTGAAGGCGAGCGACGGCCTGACGTACACGGCCGGGCGCACCTACCGCGCCTGCGCCAAGCGCAAGAGCTGAGCCGTCCGGCGCGCATGCACCGCGTCTGGCTGAGCCGTCCGGCGCGCCCCGTACCGTGCGGGCGGTACGGCCTCGGCTTTCCCAAGGAGCGCGGATGCTGGATCTCGACGACCGCCTGGACGAGCTCAAGCAGCTCGGCCTCTACCGCCGAACCCGCATGGTGAGCGGCCCACAGGGCCCGCGGGTGGTGCTCGACGGGCGGCCGGTACTCGTGTTGTGCTCGGGCAACAGCCTCGGGCTCGCCGACCACCCGCGCGTGCGCGAGGCGGCAGCCGACGCCGCGATGCGCTGGGGCGTCGGCGCCGGCGCGGCGCGGATCTCGGCCGGCACGATGACCCTGCACCGCCGGCTCGAGGAGCGGCTCGCGCGCTTCACCGGCACCGAGACGACGGTCGTGTTCGGCTCCGGCTCGCTCGCCAACCTCGGCGTGATCCCGGCGCTGGCCCGCAAGGGCGAGGTCGTGTTCCACGACGAGCTCGCCCACTGCTCGATCGCCGACGGCTGCCGCCTCGCCGGCGCCGACGCGTTCGCCTACCGGCACGCCGATCCCGAGCATCTGGCGTGGGGGCTGCAGCAGGCCGACGGCCGCGGCGCGCTGATCGCGACCGACGGCGTCTTCGGCCTCGACGGCGACGTCGCGCCGCTGGAGGAGATCGTCGAGCTGGCACACCGTTACGACGTGCGCGTGCTGGTCGACGAGGCGCAGGCGCTCGGCGCGGTCGGGCCCGGCGGGCGCGGCGCCGTGGCGGAGGCCGGGCTCCAGGACGAGATCGACGTCGTGACCGGCTCGCTCGGCAAGGCGCTCGGCTCGTACGGCGGCTTCGCGTGCTGCGACCACGTCACCGCCCGCTACCTGGTCAACAGCGCGCGCACGCTGCTGCACTCGACCGCGCCGCCGCCGGTCGCCGTGGCGGCCGCGATGGCCGCGCTCGAGCTGCTCGAGGAGGAGCCAAGGCGGGTCGAGAAGCTGCTCGCCAACGCGGAGGCGCTGCGCGACGAGCTCGCGCGCGAGGGCTTCGAGGTGGCCGGCGCGAGCACGCACGTCGTGCCGCTCGTGGTCGGCGAGGCCGAGCCGGCCGCCCGGATCGTCGAGCACGCGCTCGAGCAGGGCGTGTTCGCGGAGGCGGTCCTGCCGCCCGGCGTGGCCGACGGCGCCGCGCGCCTGCGGCTCGCCGTGATGGCCTCGCACACCCGCGCGGAGCTGCGCGAAGCGGCCC